>NZ_JBLWEN010000026.1:0-73192 GCF_048287415.1 Candidatus Electronema sp. JM | reverse complement strand
TTTCAAGTTCCATGTCTTCCTCTGTGTGCGGTTATATTCGTGCTGGACAGCAGAAATATAACACATGCGGGGAAGCATGGATTTTTCAAGATTTATAGGTCACAACTTGGGTTATATATAGGTCTTTGGGACTTACGTAGGTAAGTCTGGCGGACTTATGTGTGTTGGTGGGAAGGGGGAACTCTGTGTTGCACACTACGTGTGATTGCCCGTGTATTTACGCTATATGGACAAAATATCTGGCAATCCCTTTTGATACCACTCAGCGAAGCATGATCTTTTAGGCAATTCTAAAAGATAATTGGCATATATCTTGTTGTAAAGTGCTCCTTGACGTTTTTGCCGGATCAAGGCAACGGCTTCTTCCCCGCTCAGGCCCAGATACGTGAGAATGACACCCATCAGCAAAGCGGAACGATTATGTCCCATTCCGCAATGGGACACGATGTTGTACCCATCTAAGACGAGGTTGGCGCACAAGCGGGCAATCGAATGGAGTCGTTGTAAATTTGGCAAAGTGTCATCCTCGAATGGACAATAGATATACAGAAGTTCGTCGAGGACTTGTGGAACACCTTTATCTAAGGCGTAATCCATATCGCAAACCACGGTTATGTCATGATTTGCGATGATTTGCCAATCATCAATACTAGGTGAAATAAACAGTTGACCATTCTTGTCAATTTGAAATATCTCCATATTGGCCTCCTTTGCCATGTGTCTATTATTGACACTGGATATGACATATTGCCAGATGTTGCAGGGGGCAGTTTATGCCATGCATCCGCCCTTGTCAATAGGAAAACCTTGCCTTTCTCAGCCCTTCACGGTATGAAGGAAAGAAAGGCAGGGCGCGTCCTGCGCATCGCCTGCCGCTGCCAAGGTGCTTGCATGAATGCCATTGAACTGAACGCCGTTGCCCATGACGGCAGAGTGTGCGTCACTATTCCAGATGCGTATCGTCCGGCGTGGGATGAAAAGCCGGTGCGCGTCATCGTGATTATTGATGAGGAGCCAGCATTGCCAAAAGCAAAGGCTTCCCTGCTGACACGTTTGCAGGAGATTAAAATCAGCGGGCCGACCGACTTTGCTGAAAACATTGATGCCTACTTAAACGGCGAGAAGAATGCTTGAGCCGCTGTTTGTTGACACAGGGTACATCATCGCCTTGATCAACGAGAACGACAATCATCACCGGCAGGCATTGAGGCTGGCTGAAAATCACAACGGATGGCCCCTGGTCACAACTGATGCTGTTCTGTTGGAAGCGGGCAATGCTTTGTCACGCATCGCCCGCCGTCAATGCAGCCTGCTGATTCATGCCTTCCAAGAAGCGGAAGAAATGACGTTGGTGCACATGAATCCTGTTCTGTTCAAGCAGGCGGTGAAGCTGTTTGACCGGTATCAGGATAAAACGTGGGGCTTGGTTGACTGTCTGTCGTTTGTGGTGATGCGGGAGATGCAGATCAGCACTGCGCTAACCTTTGATCATCATTTCGCGCAAGCTGGCTTCCGTTGCGCCGCATGAAGGCAGCAGCGGAAGCCCCTCTCAGCTTCCCTGCACGCTCTTGCTCACCACCTCGCTGACATCGCGCGACAAGCCCGGCAAGGAGGCGATGCGCTCCAGCGTCTGCCGCATGAGCTGCTGGCGGGCTGCGTCATACCGCCGCCACTGGGTGAGCGGAGTGAGCATCCGCGCCGCTGTCTGCGGATTCATCGGGTCAAGCTCCTCAATCCGTTCGGCCAGGAAAGCATAGCCGCTGCCGTCCGCCGCGTGAAACTGCTGCTGGTTGGCGCAGAACGTGCCAATCAGCGCACGCACCTTGTTGGGATTCTTGATGCTGAAAGCCGGATGCGTCAGCAGCTCGCGCACCCGCGCCAGCGTGCCCGGCACGATGCAGCCTGCCTGAAGAGCAAGCCATTTGTCCACCACCAGCGGATCGTGCTGCCACTGCTGATAAAACTTGGCCAGCAGGGCATCGCCAGCAGCGCGGTCCGCATTGACCACCGCAGCCAGGGCCGCCGCCGCATCAGTCATATTGTCCGCCTGCGTGTGCTGCTGAACGCCGAGGGCCAGCGCGTTTTGGTCAGCCGTTTCGCCCGGTGCGACCGCGAGCAAATAATGCAGGCAGCAGTTGCGCAGCGAGCGGCGGGCCGCCTCCTTGGCTGTCCAGCTGTACGGCTCCGCGCTGCGCAAACGCTGATACGTTGCCAGCAACAGCGCATGATGCCGCTGACGGAGCTGGCTGCGGAAGCCCTGCCGCACTGCGAAGACCGCTTCCGGGTCAATCACAGCCAGCTGCTGATTGATCCAGCTTTCGGCAGGCAGCACTAAGGCCAGGGCGAGCAGGGCCGGGTCACTTTGCTGGTCTTCAAGCAGGCGGGCGAAGGCTTGGTGAAACAGCTCCGGGAGCACCGCCGCCCTGCCCTGCTGCTGTTCGCTAATGCCGTGCAGCAGACAGCGCAGCCCAAGCTGCTGGCCCGCATCCCAGCGGTTGAAGGGGTCGCTGTCGTTAGCCATGAGAAAGGCCAGCTCCGCATCGCTGACATCTGAATGCACCTTGACCGGCGCGGAGAAATCACGGTTGAAAGACAGCACCGGTTTGGCCGCAATGCCGTTGAAGCGGAACTCCTTGCGCTCTTGATCAAGAATGAGCACCTCGTTGCGCACATCCCTGCCCTCGCTGTCCAACAAACCAACCTTGATCGGCATGAAGAATGGCTGTTTCTCCGGCTGGCCCGGCGTGGCTGGGCAAGACTGGCTGACCGTGAGGATATATTCCTGCGCCGCTGCATCATAGCTTTGCGCAACCGTCAAGGTCGGTGTGCCCGCCTGACTGTACCAGCGGCGGAACTGGCTGCAATCAAAGCTGTTCGCATCCTGCATGGCCTGGACAAAGTCGTCACAGGTCACGGCTTGGCCATCGTGCCGTTGGAAATACAAATCCATGCCCTTGCGGAAGCCTGCCGCGCCCAGCAGGGTGTGCAGCATCCGTATCACTTCCGCGCCTTTATCATAGACCGTGACCGTGTAGAAGTTGTTGATTTCCACATAGGACTCAGGCCGGACTGGGTGCGCGGTGGGGCCGCTGTCCTCGCGGAACTGGATGTTGCGGATGACGTTGGCGTGCTGAATGCGCTGCACCGCCCGCGAACCCATGTCCGCCGAGAACTCCTGATCACGGAACACGGTCAGCCCTTCCTTGAGACTGAGCTGGAACCAGTCGCGGCAGGTGATGCGGTTGCCTGTCCAATTGTGGAAATACTCATGGGCAATCACACCTTCAATGCCTTCATAGTCGCTGTCTGTGGCGGTCTCAGGTTTGGCCAGCACATACTTGGAGTTGAAAACGTTCAGCCCTTTATTTTCCATCGCGCCCATGTTGAAGTCATCCACGGCCACGATCATGTAGATGTCGAGATCGTACTCACGGCCAAAGACTTCCTCGTCCCAACGCATTGCCTTCTTCAGCGACTGCATGGCATGAGCGCACTTGTCATGATTGCGCTCCTCGACATAAATATGCAACGCTACCACCCGGCCAGACATGGTGGTGAAGCTGTCCTCAATGCGGACGAGCTGGCCCGCAACCAGCGCGAAGAGGTAGCTTGGCTTGGGAAAGGGATCGTGCCAGGTTGCATAGTGCCGTCCAGCATCAAGCTGCCCTTGTTTGACCAAGTTGCCATTGGCGAGCAGCACCGGACAGCTTGCCTGCGGGCCGATCACCGTGACCGTGAACACGGCCAGCACATCAGGGCGGTCAGGCCAGCAGGTAATGCGACGGAAGCCCTCGGCCTCGCATTGCGTGCAGTAGTTGCCAGAAGAGAGGTACAGCCCTTCCAGCGCGGTGTTGCTTTCCGGGGCAATCTGGGTGACAAGTTCCAGCTCGAACTGCTCCGGCACCTGAGCAATGCGCAAGATGCCGTCAGCGAAGCTGTATGCGTCAGTCTCCAGCCTGCGTCCGTCCAGCGCGACCGAGAGCAGCTCAAGGTGCTCGCCGTGCAGCTCCAAGGCCGCCTGCGGCTCTTCCGCCAAGGGCTTGCGCTGGAAACGGCTGCGGGCCGTAACTCTAGTCTGTGCCGGGTCAAGCTCGACAGTCAGCTCGACAGAGGCGACAGTGAAGGGATACGGGCGGTAGTCTTTGAGGTGAATCGCGCTGTGCTGAGGCATGGCTTGCTGGGGTTGAATTGACGTTTGAACGAGGCATCTTAGAACGCCTGCGCCGGGATTGCAAGCGGCCAAACCGCTTTTTTCTCGCTGCAAACAAACAAATTGACAAAGAGAATTGCGGCGGCGCAGTTTTTACGTTATTTAAGTAGAGCAAGCCGGGCCGGGGGGCGGCGCGGCATCATTGATGAAAAAAGGAGAGCACCATGACGAGGAGAGAGTCCGCAGCCAGATTGACCATCGGAGCGGCAGCATGTCTTTTGCTGGCCAGCACAGCAGGAGCGCAGCAGTACAATGGACAGCAAGGAGCTGGCGGCTACGAGACGCTCGGCGGCGCACAGCAGGCTGCACCTGCTGCCCAGCAGGTGCCGGGAGGAATGCCTGATGTGAGCGGCATTCAGCAGAAGATGCAAGAGCAGATGATGCAGCAAATGGCCCAGCAAATGCAGGCCGCCTCGCCTGCATCTCAGATGCAGAATGCCGCGCAGCAGGCCGGACCGGCTGCCCAGCAGGTGCCGGGTGGAATGCCTGATGTAACCGGCATTCAGCAGCAAATGCAGCAACAAATGATGCAGCAGATGATGCAGCAGATGCAGGCTGCCTCGCCTGCCGCTCAGATGCAGAACGCTGCACAGCAGGCTGCACCGGCTGCTCAACAGGTGCCGGGTGGAATGCCTGATGTAAGCGGCATTCAGAAGAAAATGCAGGAGCAGATGATGCAGCAGATGATGCCGCAGATGCAGGCCGCCTCGCCTGCCGCTCAAATGCAGAACGCCGCGCAGCAGGCTGCCCCTGCTGTGCAGCAGATGCAAGGCGGAATGCCTGATGTGAGCGGCATCCAGCAGAAGATGCAGGAGCAAATGATGCAGCAGATGGTGCCGCAGATGCAGGCTGCCTCGCCTGCGGCTCAGATGCAGAACGCCGCGCAACAGGCCGCTGCTGCTCCTGCCGCTGCGCCGCAGATGGCAGCACCGGCAGCAGGTTTCCCGGTTGATGCCGCTATTTCTTCCTTGAAGATTGATCCGGCTACGCAGTCGTCCATCAACGACAAGATGATGAAGATCATCGAGCAGACCATGAAAGAGACCCTTGCCAACCCCAATCCGCCGCAGATCAACATTCCGTCTGACGGCGCAGCGGTGCCGCAGCAGCGTTGATCAGCTCCGCCTGCTCTGGAGCTTGTTCCAGAGCAGACTGGCCAGCAGGCCGAGACCAGCCGCCAGCGCAATGCTGCGCAGCTTGTTCGGCCTGTTCGGCTCCAGCGGCGGACGGGGCGGCTCAATCACGCTCACGTAGCCTTCTTTCACCCCAGTTTTCTTCCGTTCCTCCACCTTGGTGAACTGCTGCGCATACAGCTCGCGGCTTTTCTCCACCTCAGCCATCAGGCCGCTGAAAATTTTCTTCTGCTCCTCCTGCCGAAGCAGGGTTGCCGCAAGCTGATTCAGTTCCCGCTGGGCCGCCTCACGTCCCTCTTGCTGTTTGGCATGGGCCAAGCTGGCCGCAACGATCTGATCAGCCAATTTTGCCGCCGCCTCTGCGGGCTGAAGCTGCTGCCGCAGCTGGGCTAACTGCGCTTCGACAGCGGCCAGCAGCGGATTTTCCGGTTCATATTTGCGCAGCAGCTCCTGCCGGTACAGCGTCATTTTCAGAAATTCGTCCCGGCTTGCCGCATCGCTGGAGGGCAGTGCCGCAAACTGCCGCCGCAATTCGGCAAGCTCTCCGGCCAGCACTTCCTCCATCCGCGTTTCCTCTTCCAAAACTGCTTCCAGCCTGCCCCGCTTGATGCCCAGATACTGGGTCTGCCAGTCGTCAATGCCTTGCAGCCGGTCGTTCTGACGGAACATGGCAAGAACATTCTGCGCCTGCTGCATCTGCTTCCGGCGCAGCTCCAGCTCCTCCAAAAGAAGTACCGTCTGCGGGTCATTCAGCTTTTCCAGCTGCTTGGCAAACAGGGCAATTGCAGTGCCGACCGTTTCAGCGGCCAGCTCCGCGTCAGGATGACAGAAGCTGATTTCGATGATCCGGGCGGCTCCCTGCGCCGGGTGGGCGGTGAAATGCGCCTGAAACTGCTTCACCCTTTCCTTGTCATCCTGCTGCGGATACAGCCGTTCCGCGCCGACAGCCGCCAATGTTTTTTCGGTCAGCTCCGCGCTTCGCAGGATATTCAGTTCTGTTTTCAGATCCGCAGCAGGCTGATTTTTTCCCTGCCGGATTAAAATGCTGGAACTGACTTCGTATTCCAAGGGCTGCAGGCAGATGACGGCCGCAGCGGCGAGCAGGAAGACGGAAAGAAAAACTGCAATCATCCCAAATGGATGTTTTTTTACTTCGGCAGATGATGCTGACATGTCGCTCTTGAGGTTGGTGATATTTTTTTGCGGCAGGCCGGGCCGCAGAATGTGTTCATACTCAATCCGCCCGGTTTGACGCAAGCCCTTTTTATCGTGCCGCGTTGCAATTTTCTCCCTTGACCGCAGCGGCATCCGCAGGTAGTAGTATGATGCCTGTCTGCTTCTTGCTCAAACAATTTTTTTTTGTCGCTTATGAGCCAGCCAAATCTGTTCCGCCGTTTCGCCGCGCCTGCGGCCATTGCCGCCGCAGTGCTCCTCCAGCTTGCCCCGGTTCCAGCCTTGGCCAAAGCCGCAGGCATCGCCCTGCTGACGCTCATCTTCTGGGCGACGGCGTTGATTCCTGAGCATCTCACCGCCCTGCTCTTTTTTCTGCTTGCCTTGCTTTTTTCCGCCGCGCCGCCGGATGTGGTTTTTTCCGGCTTCTCCTCCGCAGCGGTCTGGCTGGTTTTCGGCGGTCTGATCGCCGGGGCGGCCATTTCCTCCACCGGCTTGGGCAGCAGGATTGGCCGTCACGCCGCCGCCAAACTGCACGGCAGCTATGTGAAAATTATCAGCGGGGTGGTGGCGGCAGTGGTGCTGTTCAGTTTTCTGATGCCCTCCTCAATGGGCCGGGTTGTTCTGCTGACCCCGATTGCCTTGGCCGTCGCCGATCACTTCGGCTTCAAGGAAGGCTCAAAAGGCCGCACCGGCATCATGCTGGCTGTGATTCTTGGCACCTACATCCCGGCCTTCGGCATTCTGACCGCCAATGTGCCGAACGTGGTGCTGGCGGGCATGGCGGAAACAAAATACAAAATATCCTTCCTTTATGGCTCATATCTGCTGCTGCATTTTCCCGTCCTGACCCTGGCCAAGGCGGTGATCATCGCCGCGCTGATTATTTTTTTCTACGCAGACAAGCCGGTTGAGCGGCTGGAGCAGCAGCACGATCATGCCGGACCGTTGAGCCGCCAAGAAAAAATTCTGTCCGCCACGCTGCTGCTCATGCTCACGCTCTGGGTGACGGATTTTCTTCATCATATTTCTCCAGCATGGATTGCCTTGGGCGGCGCGTTTTTTCTGATGATGCCCGGCGTTGACATCGTCAGCACCACGCAATTCAATCAAAAGCTCAACTGGTCTTCGCTGGTCTTCACCGCTGGCATTTTGGGCTTGGGTGGCATGATCAGCAAAACTGGCCTTGACCGCATTTTTGCCGCCGGACTGCTCAAGCTGCTGCCGCTGGCCCAGCAGCAGGATTTCAGCAATTATCTTGCGGTCAGCTTGGCCTCGGCCTTCACCGGCTTAGTCACCACCCTGCCTGCGGTGCCTGCGGTCTTCACTCCGCTCACTGACAGCCTCGCGCAGGCCACCGGCCTGAAAACAGAGTCGCTGCTGATGATGCAGGCGGTCGGTTTCGCCACGGTACTGCTGCCCTACCAAGGCCCGCCCATTGTGGTAGGTCTCCAATTGGCCGGAGAAAAGCTCTCCAGCGCGGCGAAAATCTGCCTGCCGCTGGCCTTCATCACCATCTTCGTTCTGCTGCCAATCAATTATTTCTGGTGGAAATTGCTGGACTGGCTGTGAACGATATGCTATTTCTTGAGCGATACCCACTGCGCAGCATTGAAAAATGCGACGGAGCGGGAATTGTTTTCGCCGTATATTTCTGGCAACAAACGGATGACACAATATCCATTTGTTTTACCCGATGATTTTCAAAAAAGTGAGGAGAAAAAGATGATCAAAAAAACAGCGGCAATGCTTTCAGGAACTATCCTGCTGACTGCGCTGGCCGCCAACTCCGGGCAGAGCTGCGTTGGCCGGGTGCTCAATCTGACCATTGACGGCTCGCCGGAGCAGAAGGCGGTGGCCCAGCTGATGTCCACTTACATCAACGAGCGCACCGGCACCACAGTCAAGCTGGTGGAAAAACCGCAGAGCACGGACGGCACCTGCGGCACTGATGTCTGCATTCAATATCTCAAACCTGCCTTGGCCAGCATGGGCGGCGAGCAGCCGCAGGACGAGAAGGAAGCCTATACCAAAGGCAAAGAATTTTATCTGGAAAAAAAGAGCATCGTCTGGCTGAAGCCCTTCGCCTTCAAGGGGCCGGTCGCGAACCAAGCTGAAGCCTCCATTGCCGTGCCGGTTTCGCCCCGCGAAGCGCTGGGAAAATTTCCAGTGCTGGACCGGGTGATCAACAAACTGAGCGGCATGGTCAGCGACAGTCTTGTGCAGGAGATGATCCAGAAAAGCCAAGGTGCTGATCCGGCAGCGGCGGCAAAAGAGCTGCTGAAAGCTCAAAAATTGATCTGAGAGAACAATTATGCTGAAAGTTTTTTTAACCCTGCTGCTGCTTGCTGCGTCAGCAGGCAGCGCGGCGGCCCATGGCGACATCTCCAAGCTGCCGGATTCTGTCCAGATTATGCAGTATCAGATGCTGCTGTATATGGATGCCAATGACCTCGCCACCAAAAACAGCTTGGCGATGGCCTATTGCCGCACCGGCAAGCTGACTGAAGCCGCAGCGGAGCTGGACGGCGTGCTGAAAAAGGACGCGAAGAATTTCGATGCGTTGGATGGCATGGGCGTTGTTCTGCTCAAGCAGAAAAAGGCGGAAGAGGCACTGAAACATCTTGAGCAGGCATTGGCCATCAATGACAAGGACGCACTTCTGCACGCCCATCTTTCTGTAGCCTATGAGCAGCTCAAGCAGCCTGAGAAAGCTGCTGCCGCGCTGAAAAAAGCGCAGGAGCTGGCCCCCAGCCCCGAAGGCGCAGCCGCTGTCCAGAAAGAAATCCAGCTTCTCCCCAAATCCTGAATCCACTTCTTTTTCCTTTGCTGACAACGATGAAAAAAATCGCGCAATATGTTCTGGTTGCCGCATCTTTGCTCTCCTTGCAAGCCTGCGGCAGCGGTACAGAAGAAAAAAAGGCGGCAGCAAGCAACGAGCCGCCGCTTCGTTTTTGTTACATGATCTGCGACAGCCGCGAGCTGTCCACCGAGCGTTTCGCGCCATTCACCGCCTATTTGAGCGAAAAGTTGGGCCGCAAGGTGGAGATGGTGCTGAAAAACACCTTTGATGTCGAGACGGCAGCTAAAAACAAAGAGTTTGATTTTTTCCACGTCAACTCAGCGGTCGCGGTGGTGCTGAAGGAACGGCTCAAGGCTGATTTCTTGACCGTGGATGTTCAAGGCCGCAACGGCCATAAGGCCACCGGCACTCTGATCGCCCGCAAATCCAGCGGCATCAAAACGATCGCTGACATCAAGGGCAAAACTATGATTTTTGGCCCGGCCTTAGCTCCCTTCGGCTACATGGCTCAGTATGCGATGCTGCTGGACAACGGCATTGACCCGGAAACCGACCTCGCCCGCTACGACATTCCGCCAGGATCGCTCAAACATGACAAGGTCATGTACGGCGTGGAGTACGGCAAATACGATGTCGGCGCAGCACCGCGCATTGACCTTGACCGCATGGCCAAAAGCGACATCATCAATCTGGATGATTACAACATTATCGCAGAAAGCGAGCCGATGCCGTACTGCACCATCGGCGCATTGGCGCATGTTGATCCGGCATTGAAGGATAAAGTCAAAAATCTGGCCCTGAATCTGAAGAAGGACGAGACTGTTCTGCTCGATGGCGAGGTGCTGAAGGTGTTGAAGCGGATGGGCTTGGACGGCTTCCACCCGGCGGTGGACAGCGAGTACGACATCATCCGCGAGAAGCTGAAACGTTGCAACATGGCCCCCTACGATAAACACTGAGCGAGGATGTGATGAAATACATGCTGTCTTTTGTTGCCGCTGCTGCGGCGATGCTGTTCAACCTCCAGCCTGCAATGAGCGCGGAGACGGTGGTCAGCAAGGGTGTGCTTGACAAAGACACCACTTGGTCCGGCGAAATTCTGATCAAAGGCGATGTTGAGGTGGCGGAAAAAGCAACCCTGACCATCATGCCGGGCACGGTCGTTCGGTTTGTCAAGATTGCGCCGTTCGGGCCGGAAAAGCTGTACTCGGAAAAGGAAAAAGACAATCACTTCCCGGCTGCGGAGTTGTTTGTCCGGGGCAAGATGATTGCCAAGGGCGAGAAGGAGAAGAAAATCACCTTCACCAGCGTGGAAAAAGAGGCCAAGCCCGGTGACTGGGGTGGTCTCAACTTCAACACCAGCGTGGATAACGTGGTTGAAAACTGCGTGATCATGTATGCGGACACCGGTGTTCATGCCCATTCTTCCAAAGTGACGGTGATGAACAACGAGTTCAAGCACAATGGCACCGCCATTGGCAACAAGAACCTGAAGGACAACCCGGTCAAGTGTGCGATTGCAGTGGAGCGCAATTTGATCACCGAGAACGGCGGCGGCGTGATTGTCGGTGACGGCATGAAGGTGCTGCACAACGAGATCAGCAAAAACCAGTTCTTTGGGGTTTATGGCAAAAATCTTGCTGACGGAACAGTGCAGTTCAACACGATCAGCGGCAACGGCAAGGGCGCGATCATGTATGCGGTCAAGGCCATCACCCTGACTGACAACAACATCGTGGACAACAGCGATTACAACCTGTCCATGCTGGAAGGTCAGGCCAATGATCTTGCTTTCCCCAAGAATTGGTGGGGCACTGCGGATGAGCAGCAAATCCGGGCTAAAGTCTTGGACAAGGCCAGCGACCCTGCTCTTGGCAAGGCGGACTTGAGTAATTTTTACACAGCCGCTGTTGCCGGAGCCGGGATTCTCTGATATAGTCTCACCCTCATGAATTTCGCGCAGACATTGACCAGCGATCCGCTGGACGTGCTCACCAAAGCCGCGCTGGCCGTGCTGACAGCAGTCATGCTGTTCATGCTCGTCCAGCAGCGGCTGCGTGCTCCTGCGGACGAGTCTGGCGGCGTGGCAGGCGAGCTGCGCCGGATTGAGCAGCGGCTCGCTCAGGACAAGGCACTGTATCAGGAAGTCGCGGCCTTGGCCGAGCAGCGGCAGCACGATGCGGCGATGGACAAACTCAAGCAGATTCAAGCCGCGCAGCCGAACAATTCCCGCTCGTTTCTCTGGCAGGCCCAGCTCCAGTACGAGAACGGCGACCTTGCCGACGCGCTGGCCAGCTACCGCCAGGCCATTGACCTTGAGCCGGGCTACATAGACCGGAAATCGCCTCTTTTTGTCGGCAAGGACATCAAGAAAAACGTGCTGGAAGCAAAAGATAAATTGCAGCGCGAAGTCACGCTGAAGCCCAATGATCCCGACATCAAAAGGGCGTTGAATGAACTGCTTTACGTCCAGCGGCGGCTGGCTGGCGGATGTGAGTAAATGGCGCGTTTGAAATTTCCTGATCTTGCCGTCATCACCGGCATCGTTCTTGGCGCAGGCGCAGTCATCTTGAGCCTGCTCGGCAATCCAGTCAACTCCGGCATCTGCATTTCCTGCTTTTTGGAAAATTTGGCTGGCTCGCTCCAGATGCACAATGTCGCCCGGATGAGCTACATCAGACCGGAGCTGATCGGCTTTCTCCTCGGCTCCTTCCTGATGGCCAAGAAAATGCGACGCTTTCGGGTGACTGGCGGCTCTTCACCGGTCATCCGTTTCCTGCTCGGCTTTTTCATGATCGTCGGCTGCGGCGTGTTTATCGGCTGCCCGATCAAGATGATTTTGCGCTTGGCCGCTGGCGATTTGACTGCCGTGGCTGCGCTGCTCGGCCTGATGTTCGGCATTTGGCTGGGCAGCCGCTACATCCGCGCCGGTTCGGTGCTTGACCGGGATAAAGAGCTGCCGCAGATCAACGGCTACATCTTGCCCGGCATCGGCCTGCTTCTGCTGATTTTTTCCTTGCTTCAGCCCGGCTTCATTCAGCAGGGCGCAACCGGCCCAGCGGCGCAACATGCGCCCATGTTGCTTTCTTTGGCAGTCGGTCTGCTGATCGGTGCACTGTCGCAGCGTTCCGGTCTCTGCATCACCGGCGGGCTGCGCAACTTCTTTCTTTTTAAAGAAAAAACCCTGCTCATGGGCATCATAGCCGCCTTTGGCTCGGCCCTGCTGCTGTCGCTGTTTGTTGCCCTGCTGCACAAGTTCGGCGCGACTGAACAGACTGGCTTCAGCCTTGGTTTCTCCGAGCAGCCCGGCTCACATCCCAGCAATTTCTGGAGCTTTTTGGCGATGGTGTTGGTCGGCTTGGCAGCGGTGATTGTGGACGGCTGTCCGTTCCGCCAGCTCATCAAGGCGGGCCAAGGTGATGTGGACGCAGGGCTGACCTGCTTCGGAATGCTGACTGGCGCGGCCTTTGTTGTTAGCTGGCAGCTCCGCAGCACCTCGGCTGGCCCGGAATTCAATGGCAAAATTGCCACGTTGGCTGGGTTGATTTTTTGTTTGACGGTGGTGCTGGCATATCGAAGGAAGGCTGCGGCACGGTGAAAGGGGAATGTCATGCAAATTCAGACAGTGATTGATGACAATTTGTTCGTTCTGGCTTCTCGTGTTGCCGGTGTTGCCGATGCACGGCTGCTGCTTGAACACGCCCTGCGCCTGCTGATTCAAACGAAGACGGAAGAAAAAAACGCAGCAGCAGGAAGATGTTGCAGGCAATTTTGTCACAGCTCTTTTACACTTCCGCAACATGGCATATCTCAATCATTTTATAGATATTGATTTACTTCTGGTTTGCGCGACAAATCTCCAGGGCGAGATGTTGTTGTATGAAGCCGTGCTATCTTCTGGATACAAATCAAGTTGTTCCGTAAAGCTCAAAATATACAAAATTTAGGATGCAAAGTGACAACCACTCTCGGTTTAATTCCAGAGATTGCAAAATGAGTGCGACCATCCAGCCATTGTATGAAATAACCAATCGAGCAGAACGAATTCTTGTCAAAGAACTCAGAGTTGCTGATACCTTGCGTTATTTAGGACAGTTTCGTTCAGAAAATGGTGATTACACTGTTGAAAGAGAGCGGTTATTTAAAGGAGAGTCCGTAAAAAGCATAATTGCGGATATTAAGAATCAAAGAAATAAAAATGAGATAACGTAGCTTTTTTCAGCACATCGGGCCGGAATTCAACGGCAAGATTGCCACATTGGCTGGGCTGATTTTTTGTTTGGTGGTGGTGATGGCGTATAGGAGAAAAATTGTGGCGCAACGGTGAGGGGGATTTGCGATGAGCCAAAGCCTGACCTTAAATGTCTCCGAAGAGGTGTATCGTCATCTGTTGCGGGCGGCAGAACAGGCAGGACAACTGCCTGAAGCACTGGCTGCGCAATGGCTGGCTCTGTTCACGCGCAATCTTCAGGATGATCCCTTGGAGAAATTCATCGGGGCATTCAGGAGCAATTGTCCCGACTGGGCAGATAATCACGACAGATATATAGGACAATCGCAGATAGAAACTCATGAATAGGCTTTTGGTTGACACGTCCGGCTGGGGATGTTTGGCCGATGCGAACCAGAAGCATCATGCTCTTGCTGTCAAAATATATCGCACAGCAGTTCAGCAGCAGCTTCGTTTGGTTACGACAAATTATATTATTGCTGAACTTGCCGCCTTGATGAGCAGTCCTTTGCAGATGCCGCGTTCGTCAATTATAGCCTTTCTCGAAGGAATAAAAAAATCCTCGCATGTTGACGTGATTCACATTGATCCAGCACTTGATGAGCAGACATGGCGGCTCATCAAGCAGCGGATTGACAAAGATTGGAGTCTGGTAGACTGCGCAAGTTTTGTCGTCATGAAGCAGCATGGCATTACTGAAGCCTTGACAACTGATCAGCACTTTGAACAAGCAGGCTTTGTCCGGCTGCTTAAATAACTCTGAAAAGCCTTCCATGAACTGGTTCAAAAAAAAAGAAACTCCCCAAGAGCCGCAGCACGAGAACGTCACGCGCGGCCTGCTGATCTTCGCTCACCCGACCACTGTCATCGCGGTGGAGGAGCTGCTGCGTGACGAGGGCTACAAGATTCGCGTGGTCAGCCCGCCGCCTGCCTACCGCACCGGCTGCGACTTGAGTGTGGAATTCCCGCTGGAAGCTGAAGCGGCCATCACCGAGCTGCTCAACACGACCAAGCTGCACCCGATTGACGTGGTGCCGATCACTACGGAAGGCATGGAGCCGCTCCACTTTGTCCGCAAGAAATGGTACGGCAGCAAGTATCTGATGGTGCGGGCGGCGAACATGAAAATCACCGTTGACGCGGAGACGAAAATCATCGTCAATATCTCCGGCGGCGGCTGCCCGGACGTGCCCTATCTCGCCACAACCATGATCGGCAAGCGGCTGGACGAAGCACCCGCGCCGGACGAAGTCGGCTTCTCCCTCTGCGCCTATTCCCTCAACACTGCCCGGGAAGAGATGATCCGGGAACTTGGAGCGTAATCATGCTGTTGTTAGTCGGCGCGGTTCCTGCTGACCGCCTTCCTCTGATCATCGGCCCGGTCTCCTTAAGCGAGCGCGGCATCAAGATTGACGGCCACGAGCTGCCCATAAACCGGGGCAACGAGGCTATGATGAAGGCCGCCAGCCTGATCTGCCAGGAATACGGCGTGGATATGCCGGTGGGCATGGTGGCGGGCGACATCGGCAAGCGCGAGGGCAGTACGGCGATTTACAATCATCTCGCTGCGAATCTGCCGACGATGGGAGCCAAGGTGATGACCATGCACTATGTGATGCCTGATCTCAAGCTGAACAAAAAAGTGCTGGCCACTGTCGCGACGATGCAGGAGAACAAGCCGCTGATGATCGCCGACGCGGGCAGCATGTATGTGGCCAAGGCGGGCGGTGATGCCAAGATGTATGATGTCTTCACGCCGGACATCGGCGAGGCAACTTTTCTGGCGGATGAAAAAGCCGACCATCCGGCCTACACGCGCGGCTTCATTTTTAATATGGAAGACGACGTGCCAGAGCTGATCCGCCGTGCCTACGCAGGCGGTAACGCGCCGCGAACCATGTTCGTCAAAGGAGCGGTTGATTACATCTGCCAGGATGGCGAGATTGTGGACACCATCAGGGAGCCGAGCATTGAGACGATGGAGCCAATCGGCGGCACCGGCGACCTGATCACCGGCATGATCAGCGGCCTGATGCACGCTGGCCGCAGTCCACTGCTCGCCTGCCGCATTGCCGGGCGCGTCAACCGGGCTGCGGGCGAATTGGCCAATCCCACTCCGGCCACGCAGGTGGAAGAAATCCTCCGCTGCCTGCCCAAGGCTCTGGAGAAGGTGCACAAGGAACTGGGACTGTAATTCCTCTGTCCGCTGATGCAGAACAAATTCCTCGGCACTGGCCAGCGGGGCTTTCATCCGCTGCGCAAAATGCGGGTGGCTTTATCCGGCGCACGATATGCTGTGCTGCATGATTTCGCGGTCGCCTACAAAGCGGTGCTGTCCACCCTGATTCTGCTCTGGTGCTTTTGGTATCGGCAATGGCTGGATTTCAACATGGTGCTCCTTGCCACCGGCTTGATGCTGGTCGCTGAGATGTTCAACACAACCATAGAGGCCCTCTGTGATTTCCTTGAGCCGAAGAAAAATGAAAAGATCGGCATCATTAAAGATATTGCAGCAGCGGCGGCAGGAATCAGCATTCTGATCTGGTGGATTATTTTTTTGCTGGAAGCAGTTCATGTCTGGCAGGGAATACAGGGATAATAACAAATTAATTTAAGGAGCATGACTATGAACTGCGCTCAATGCTGTCCGATAGGAAAAATGCAGACACTTCTTCTGGCAACAGACGGCACTGAATACAGCGAAGGTGCTGTGCGGGAGGCTATCAACTTTGCCAAAAAGTGCGGCAGCACCATTTATGCTATTTCTGCGGTGCCGACAATGACCGACTACGAAGGCTTCTCAGCTCAGGCTGTTGAAGAGTCAATGGAGGCCAAGGTCAGGGAACATCTTGCAAAGCTCAAAGCGCGGGCGGAGCAGGCAGGTGCCAAATGCGAGACCATTCTGGTCAGCGGCGAGCCGCATCAGTGCATTGTTGATGCAGCCGAGGCGAAGAATGTTGACATGATCGTGGTCGGACGGCGCGGCGCAAAATGGCTGAACAAAATGCTGCTCGGCGAAGTGGCGGCAAAGGTGATCGGCTACTCCTCCCGCAAAGTGCTGGTGGTGCCACGGGCGGCTCAGATCACGTATCAGAACATTCTTGTTGCCACTGACGGCTCTTCCAACAGCGAGGCGGCGGTGCAGGAAGCAGTGGCCATTGCCAAGCAGTGCGGCGGCAAGGTCATTGCCCTTTCCTCCATCCGCACCATCTATGAGCAGGAGAATGCCACCGCCAATGTCAACAAGGTGGTTGAGCTTGGCAAAAAAGAAGGTGTCGCTGTTGAAACGCTGACCCCGATGGGCCGGTCGTATGAGACGATTGTAGAAGCCGCAGGCGGCAGAGGCGTTGATCTGATTGTTGTCGGCACCTACGGCAAAACCGGTTTGACCAAGATGCTCATGGGCAGCTCGACGGAACGGGTTATTGGTCTTGTCGGCTGCGCGGTCATGGTGGTGAAAGGCGAAGGCGGCAAAACGGCTACGGTTTAACATATAATTTTCCCTTCACTTCATGAGCTGGCAGCACGAAATACGCCACATCCGGCTTCCGCAGACGGTCTGGGAGACAATCACCGCCCATTGCCGGAGAAAAATGGCGGGCGAGTTTCTTCCCGGCGAAAGTCCGGTCAAGCGGGCCTTCGGCATCTTGGCTGGGGTGCGCAGCGGCGACGAACTGCATGTGCGGCACGTTGTGGAAATCAAGAAGAACGCCCGTAATGTCGAGCCGCTGAAGAGCTTCATGGACAAGCTCATGGAGCAGTACGCGATTCCTTCCACCACGCCGATGGACCAGCGCGGCTGGGTCACGGATCCGCAGGAGTTCAAGCAGTGCATGGACTTCTGCAAGCGCGAAGGGTTGATCATGTTCGGGGCCTACCATATCCATATCGTGCCGTGGCCCGGCGATCCGCTCCGTGACACCCCGACCGGCCTTGACACGGTGCTGGTCAAAGGCAGCAAGCTGTACTCCTTCATTATCTCGCTGGTTAATCCAGAGCAGCCGATCATCCGCGCCTTTTATGAAGGCGAGATCAATGCCGAAACCCCTATCCTGATCGCATGACCCCGCAGCGGCATGAAAAAGCCTGAACTGATTGTTGAATACACCGACCCGCTGGAGGGCTTCAAAGGCTGGCTGGCGATAGACTCCCTCACGCACCGGATGGCCGCAGGCGGGATGCGGGTGCAGCGCGGCCTTACCCGCGAGGTGGTGGGGGATTTGGCCGCGACCATGACTCTGAAGATGCGCATTGCAGGCATCCGGGCGGACGGGGCAAAATGCGGTATTGACTATGATCCGGCCAGTCCAAACAAGCAGGAGGCCATGCTCCGCTTCATCCGGGCGATCAAGCCGTATCTGCTCGAACGCTACTCGATGGGGCCTGATCTCAACACCACCATGCCGGAGCTGGACGAGGTCTGCGCCCGCATCGGCATCAGCTCGATCAAGGCGGTGATCGCCACGTGTCAGGAATTCACTCCGGCTGAGTTCGAGGAGCGGGTGCGGCTGCTCAAGCGGCCTGTCGGCCATGCCACGCTGGGCAAGTTGCGCTCTGGTGCTGGCGTTGCGGCCTCCTGTCTCGCGGTCTTGGAGTTCTTGCAGATTCCGGCAGCGGAGGCGAAAGTGGTCATTCAGGGCTTCGGCAGTCTGGCCTCCAGCGCGGCCTATTTCCTGCATCAGGCCGGGGTGCCGATCATCGGGCTGGCTGACTGCGAGAAAAGCCTGATCAGCGAGGACGGCGCACCCTTGGATATTGCTGACCTGCTCGACCGTGTCTGCGCCGACTGCACCTGTCAGGCCAAGGGGCTGATCCCCAAAGAAGCGGCGGTGGGCTGCTACGGCAGCCGGAAGGAGATATACAGCCTGCCTTGCGATGTCTTTATCCCTGCGGCCATTGAGCGGGCCATTGACCGGCAGGCGGCGGAAACTATGCAGATCAAGGCGGTGGTCGCCGGGGCAAACTTGGCTGTGACCGATGAGGCCGAGGCCATCCTGCATCAGCGCGGCATTATTGTCATCCCAGATATGGTGGCTGGTTGCGGCGGCTCGCTCTCCATGCAGGGCCTGTTCGGGCCGGAAGAGCCGCCTTCAGCGCAGGACGTGCTGCGTCACGTTGACCGTAAAACCCGCAGCATCATCAGAAATCTGCTCGAACGCAGCCACCGGGACAGCATCTCACCGCGTGAGGCCGCACTGCGCATCTGCGCCGAGGCCCCGCTGCATCCTGACACCAAGCCGTATGGTGGGCTGGGTTCATGACTATTTTTTTTCACCTGATTTTCCTTCTGATGCCACGCGCAGATTATTTTTAGCCAGCTCGTAACTTGGATCAAGTGCCAAGGCCTTTCCGCAAGCCTCTTGGGCTTTCTCCCATTCAGCCAGCGCATTGTATGCGCTGCATATATTGTTATATGCGACAACATTGCCTGGTGCCAAGCGCAGCACTTTTTCACAGACAGCAATGCTGCGTTGAAATTCTCCAGCATTATAATAACTCAGACTGAGATTGATATAGGCCGCCTCTTGCGGATTTTTATCTATGTCGCTCTCTTGCTGCAGCAGCGCATCTAATTTCTTGTCCTGCGCTGTTTTCAGCCGCTGATACAGTTCATGAAACCCGTCGTAGTTGGGGCTTATTTTTATGCCCTGCTCAATTAACTTGAGAGCCTCGGCTGCTCTTGAATGTTTTTCAAGAAATACAGCATAATAATAATAGGAATTTGGATTCAGGGCATGATATTGAAGTGCTTTTTTGAAATGCTCCTCGCCTTCTTCCGGTTTGCCCATAGCATTTTTCAAAATACCCATATTGATATGCACATACGACCAATTGGGCATCAATGCCAAGGCCTTGTTGTAATAAAGCAAGGCATCGTCATATTTCCCTTTTTCCATCAAGGCAAGGCCATAGTTCAGCTGAACTCTTGCGTTGTTTGGCGATTTTACGGCTGCGTCACCCCAAAGCGATTCTGCTGAATCCCAAATAATATTCCGCTGATATGTGCCGTAAGCATGAAGTCCTATGACCAATAAATACAAGGCCGCAGCAGCAGGAAGTGCAGCCTTGCTCGTCTCTGTGTTGTCGCGTATCTGAATGATTTTCAGAGCAATCCACCAACCTGCCGCCATGACAAGCCCGATATAGGGGAAAAAGGTGCGGTGATCATTGGCAATTTGTCCGAACGGGATGAAACTTGAGGTCGGTGCTAAAGCAAAAAAGAACCAGATGATGCCGAAGGCTATTGGACGTGTCTCCTGTTTTCGTGAAGCATAAATGCCAAATCCAGCTATTGCCAACAGCAGAGCAAGACTGAGCAGCACCTTCCGCTGGAGCGGATTGGTGATGAGGGAAAAATCCGTGTCAACGCTGAGATCAAGCGGAAGAATAAAATTGCCGAGATAATGTGCAATGACGTACCATTGCGTGACAAAATAATCAAAAGCCTTTGAAAATCCTGAACCGCTTGACGGCAGCGGATTTCCCTGTTTGAAGCCGTGCCGTTCCAGATGAAAAACTAAGGCAGCAATTAAGAGAATCGGCGTTGCTTTTGTAATAAATCTGACAGTTTTTCTGAAATTTTTTGTTATCAGCAACGCCCCCCAGAATGGCATTTGTTCCTCAAACAGCAGAATATATGCTGCCAGCAGCGGCGCGAAGATGAAACCGGTGGCTTTGGTTCCCAAGCCAAGAAAAAAGGTTATGTAATGCAATTTGAATCGTCTCGCGCTTGCATCAAAATAAAGAATAAACGAGGCGACGATCATCAATGTGGAAAATGAATCTGACCGCATGATGATGTAGTTTATTGTCTCGGCATTGGCTGCGTGCTGCATATAA
Organism: Candidatus Electronema sp. JM; assembly: GCF_048287415.1. Classification (NCBI taxonomy): domain Bacteria; kingdom Pseudomonadati; phylum Thermodesulfobacteriota; class Desulfobulbia; order Desulfobulbales; family Desulfobulbaceae; genus Candidatus Electronema; species Candidatus Electronema sp. JM. The sequence continues at coordinate 52,805 of NZ_JBLWEN010000026.1, read as the reverse complement.
AACGCAGTTGCCAGCATGGCAAACCAGCTGTTCCAGCGATCAGCACGTGATAAGTCAAAAATTGTTTTAAAGAATAAGTGGAGGAAAGCTCCGAGCAGTAAATAGCTGACAAAAATTGATATATGAAAAACTTTTGGCTTCAGGCCGCCTCCAATCCAGTAATCAATGGCATTGAGCGTGACCAGCACCGGATTAAATGTTCTGTTGTCCGGGTTAGTGCCGTAGGTCTCAATATCTGTAAAGAAACGGCCAATACTACCGATATCTCTGATATGTGTGTTGTTGACTATGGTATGGAAATCATCAAATTGAAATCCATTGTCAAAATGATTTGCGTAGCTCAAACAAAGCAGCGCAGTGAAGGCCAGTGCTGCTGCGGAAAAAAAAACTTTTTGTAGATTCATTATGCTGCTCTGTAAACAAAAATGACAAGCGTATAATTATTTCACAATACCATAGCCATATCATGTAAAATCATGAATCTACATAAGGTTATCAGGAGGAGATTTTCTTCTAAAATAGAAGAATAAGGCAACAGCACCAAGTACTGCAAGTGCGGCTATTTCATATCGCTTGATTTCAATAAGAATTTTTTCAAAAGCAGGCCCAAACACGTAGCCCAATATCCCGACAGATATGGCCCAAATTAATGCGCCAATAATGTTGTAGATCAAAAAACGTTTCGGATCAACCTTGCTTGCGCCGATAAGAAATGGTGATATTGAACGAAGTCCATACAGGAAACGAAAAATAAGAATAAGCCATATTTGATGCTTGTCTAACAAAACAAAGAGCTTTTCAGATTTTTTTTTCCATTTTGGCCTCTTTTTGATAAAACTTTTCCCCTTTATGCGTCCTATGTAATAATAAAGTTGGTCTCCTAACAAAGTGCCAATAAATGCCCACGTGATTACCCACGGCAATTCAAGATAGCCACGATATGCCGCGAAACCTCCCAAGACTAAAATTGTCTCGCCTTCAAAAAAGGTACCGATGGCAATTGCAGCATATCCGTATGTTGCAATTAGCTGTTCAAGAAACATATTTTTAATTAACCTATGATTGTCTTAGGCCGAGTGCATTTCTCGAAAATGCACCAAAAGACCGTGAGATACTGAATCTAATCTGCCGCCAATCTGCTTTATAGCGCCTGCATTTATTGGCGGCTCTATAGACCTATCCCCATCGGGCTGCAGGCGAATCTTTCAATTACGCCACCCTCGACCCAACCGCAATATCCGCCGCCACGGCAGAAAGCACCAGCCGCTCGTTGCCGTCCGCGTCCTTCTCCTTGGCAGCCAGCACCATGCCTTGCGAAGCAATTCCCATCAGCTTGGCAGGCTTGAGGTTGGCCACAATAATCACCTTGCGCCCGATCAGCTCTTCTGGCTGATAATGCTTGGCAATGCCCGCCACCAGCGTGCGCTCTTCCGGTGCCTTCACCGTCAGCTTGAGCAGCTTCTCCGCCTTGGCGATTTTTTCCGCCACGACAATCTCCGCCACCCGCAGCTCAACCTTGCCGAAATAATCAAAGCTGATCAGGCCATCCTCTTCCTGCGCCGCTGGCTCTGTCTTCTTTTCCGTCTTGGCCTGCGGCTTGACTTTCTCCGGCGCGGCAGGAGCAGCAGCCTTTTTCTCCAAGCGAGGAAAGAGTGCCTCGCCAACGTTCAGCGCAGTGCCGGGCTGCATTCCTCCCCAGCGGCCTGCTTCAGACAGCACGGCTTTGTCTAACGCCTCGCTCAAACCAAGCGCGGCAGCCATTTTTCCTGCCGCAGTCGGCATGATTGGGCGCAGCACCAGCGCGAGAATCCGCAGGCTTTCCGCGAGGAAATAAAGCACTGTCCGCAGCCGTCCGGCTTGGGCCGCATCTTTGGCCAGCTCCCACGGCGCATTGGTGACAATAAAACGGTTCAGCATTCCAATTACTTCCCAGACTGCCTGCAAAGCGCGGTGGAACTCAAAGCCATTCATGCAGGCCGCGTAATCAGCCAGCATCTTCTCGATAGCGGCAATCAACGTCCGATCTTCCTCAGTAATGGCAGCATCGTCCGGCTGCGGCACCTGTGCGTCCGCATACTTGGCTAACATCGTCAAGGCGCGGGAGAAAAGATTGCCAATATCGTTGGCTAAATCGGAGTTGCGGCGTTCAAAGATTGCTTCTTTGGAAAACGAGGCATCGCGGCCAAAGCTCATCTCGCGCAAAAGGAAATAACGCACCGTATCCGCGCCGTATTCGTCAATCAAATCAACGGGCCTGATGACATTGCCGATGGATTTCGACATTTTGGTTTCATCCACATTCCAGTAGCCATGCACATGCAGCTTTTTGTAAGGCGGCAGTCCAGCGGCCTGAATCATGGTCGGCCAATAAATGGCGTGCGGCTTGAGAATATCCTTGGCAACAATGTGTTCTGCAACTGACCAATATTTGGTGAAATTATGGCCGTCAGGATAACCAATGCCGGTCAGATAATTGATCAGCGCGTCAAACCAGACGTAGGTGACAAAGTTTTTGTCAAAGGGCAGGGGAATTCCCCAAGTCAGGCGCGAGCAAGGCCGGGAAATGCACAAATCCTCCAGCGGCTCGCTGAGGAAGGACAGCACCTCGTTGCGGTAGCGTTCCGGCGTGATGTAGTCAGGATTGGCTTTGATATGATTGATCAGCCAGTCTTGATATTTTGACATGCGGAAAAAATAGTTCTGCTCGCTCACCTCGTCTGGCGCAGTCAGATGATCTGGACATTTGCCGTCAACTAATTCTTTCTCGGTCAGAAAACGTTCGCAGCCCTTGCAGTAATGCCCGGAATAAGAGGAAAAATAAATGTCGCCCTGATCATAGACCTTTTGCAGAATGTCCTGCACCACCTTGATGTGTTCAGGATAGGTGGTGCGGATGAAATGATCCGGCGCGATATCTAACAGCGGCCAGGTGTCGCGGAAGGCGGCGGAAATTCGGTCAACGTACTCACGCGGGGCTATGCCCTCTTTCTCCGCTGCTTGAACGATCTTCTCGCCGTGCTCATCCGTGCCGGTCTGAAAGCGCACGTCATCGCCGCAGAGCCGCCGGAAACGGCTGTAGGTGTCGGCAATGATGGTGGTATAAGCATGGCCGATGTGCGGCGTGGAATTGACGTAGTAAATCGGGGTGGTGATGTAGGTGGTCATGGTTAGATACGCAGGCTGAAAAGCGTGTTTGGCCTCGATAAAAGCAAAGCTGCTACCTCAAGGTTATCCGCTTATGATCAAAGAAAAAGTTAGAATCCTTCTTCAGGAATTTTTCTAAATAGGATTTTTTCGCATAACGATATTTCAAGGCATTAAGCGGAGCAACAAACAGTTTCTCTGGCTTATCCGGTTCTCCGCCCAAACCGATGACGACAAAAACAGGAATATTATTTTTCTCAGCATATTCATTGTAGTTCTGTATTTTTTTATCTCCGCCTGCCCAGTCAATTGACTCTTCTCCATCTCCTCTTTTCCACCAATCAGCTCGCCATTTGCATTCAACTGCGAACTGAGAAGAAGATGGTTTGTATTCAAGAACTAAATCCGGGTACTTGTTCGATTCAGGATAGAAGCCATTGCTTCCTTTATCGCTCCGCATGTCTTTCAATCGAAAAAATTTCCGATCAAATTTGCTGACAACATAGTTTTCAAATGCGTCGCCTTTTTCCTTGGCAGTTTTTTCTTCCTCCGCATCAGGTGCAGCCTCATTCGTTTTGCCAAAACCGAATAGCTTTGAAAGCACATCAAAAAAGCCCATTTTTACCTCCGATGGTAATTGCTTGTTGCATCAAATTTTCTTGTTTTTCCTGGGAAAACTCTTCACCGCAGCACCTTCTTTAGGCTTGCCCTTCTTCCGCGCCTCATCCCCGCGCAGCACCGCATTCTCCGCCTCGCGCCACTGCGTCTCGGTCAGCGTCACCTCCGCGCCGCCCTCTTCGGCGACCGCCTGCACCGTGCCCTGCATCGGCAGCACCCGCGTGACTTTATACATTTTGTCGGCATGATAGAGCTGCTGCCCCAGCCGGGGCATCTCGCGCTTGATCGCCCGGTAGCTTTCAAATTCGTAGGTCAGGCAGCAAAGCAGGCGGTTGCAGACCCCGGAAATTTTGGCCGGATTAAGCGGCAAATCCTGCGCCTTGGCCATTCTGATGGACACCGACTCAAAATTGCGGAGAAAGGCGGCGCAGCACAGCTCGCGCCCGCAGGCCCCGATGCCGCCGGTCATCTGCGTTTCGTGGCGGACACCGATCTGGCGCATCTCCACGCGGGTGCGGAACTCATGCACCAGCTCCTTGACTAACTCGCGGAAATCCACCCGGTTTTCAGCGGTGAAATAAAAAATCACCTTGGAGCCATTGGCGTAGCATTCCGCCTGCACCAAGTGCATGGGCAGATTTAAGGCCCGGATCCGCTCCTTGCAGAAAACGGCGGCGGCGCGTTCGCGGGCAGGCAGCTGGGCGAGACGGTCCTTCTCCTCGGCGTTGGCGCGGCGGGTGATCTCCCAAGCGTGGTCAGCGCATTTGCCCGGCAGCGGCGCAGGAAGATGGCAGACAAGCGTCACCGGCTCCAGCCTCTCCTCCGTCCTGATCAGCACGATTTCGCCGGGAGAAAAATCCGCCTGGAGGCTGCGGGCGAGATGCTCCTGCCCCAGCGGGCGGCAGCGGACGCGGTAGAAATGAACTTCTCCGTCCTGACGGGCATCCGGCAGAATTTCCTGTGCTGCCGCTGTATGTTCTGTCATTTATGAAAAATATGAGTATGTTCTGTGCCATTCACCCGCAGAACAGCTCCAACAGCAGCACCTCGCAGACCAAGGCGCGGCTGCAATTTCTCGCCAGATCGCTGCGGGCCGATTCAACCGCCTCCACCATAGCAGAAAGCCGCTGCAAATTCCAGCGTTCTCTTGCTTTGGCCAGCGGATGGCCAGCTTCCAGCTCCTCCCCGCAAAGGAGGGCGGTCATCAGCTCTTTGCAGGAGAGGGCAAGGAGATCAAAAAAAAGATTCAGCTCGTCTTTCAATTCCGCCAGCCGCCCGGCCAGAGCAAGCGCCTGCTCAACCGCCGCCGCCTCGCCTGCGCTTTCGGCCAGCAGGGCACGCAGGCAGTCTTGATGCAGCTGCAAGGCCTCGCTGCTGTGCAGTGATTCAGCGCGGCCCGGACAGCCGCCGGTGAGCTTGGCCATAGTCCGCACCTCGTCCATGCTGAATTGAGGATGGGCGCGGCGGATGACCTGAACCGTCTCCGCCTCAGTCAGCGGGGCAAAGGGAATGACTTGGCAGCGGGAAACAATAGTTTCCAGCATCGGCTCGGCATCCGAAGCGATGAGCAGAAGGATGTTGTCCGGCGGCGGTTCCTCCAGCAGCTTGAGCAGGCTGTTGCCTGCCTCGCGGCCCATGCTCTGCGCGTCTTCGATGATCACCGTCCGCATTCCCCGCTCGAACGGCGGAAAGGTCAGAGCCTTTTTCAGCTCACGGATTTGATTGATTTTGATGCCCGCGCCTTCGGGCTGAAGCAGGAGAAAATCAGGATGGCTGCCTGCGGCGAATTTCCGGCAGCCGGGGCATTGATTGCAAGGCGGGCCGCTCTCTTTTCGCTCACAAAGCAGCGTGGCGGCCAAGGCATGGGCAGTGGTGCTTTTGCCCACGCCTTCTGGCCCGGTGAACAGATAGCCGTGCGCCAGCCGCCCGCCATTCAGGGCGCGGCGGAGCAGGCCCAGCGCCTTGCGCTGACCGATAATTTGGGAAAAGGGCATGAGGCGGCGTTATTCGGCTTCTTCCAGCAGGCCGAGCTTGGCCGCGTAGCGAACCAAATCCGCCGTGCTGTGCAGGTCGAGCTTGCTGAGAATGTTGGCCCGATGATTGGTGACGGTCTTCACGCTGATGCAGAGCTGGTCGGCGATATCTTTGACCGCATCGCCGCGTGCCAGCATCCGCAGCACCTCCTGCTCCCGGCTGGTGAGATTGCCATAGGTCGCGTCGGCAATGTCCATGACCTCAGCGGTTTCCAGCAGCCGGGACGCAATTTCTTGAGAAAGCGCGGCATCAAGATAATGCTCGTTGCGCAGCACAGCCTCCAGCGCATCGCGCAGGCAGCCAGAGACCGACTCTTTGATCACATAGCCCGTCGCACCAGCCCGGAGCGCACCGACAATATAATCTATTTTCGAGTGCATACTGACGATGACGATCTTCGTCTCCGGCACTGCCAACCGCAAAATCCGGGTGAGCTGGATGCCGCTCCGATCCGGCAAAGAGAGATCAATCACGGCCAAGTCAGGGCGGAGCCGCCGCACTTCCGCCTCACCTTGGCGCGAGTCGGCGGCTTCGCCCGCGACCGTGAACCCGGCCATCCTGCCGATGATCTGCCGCAGGCTGGCCCGGAACGTGTCGTGATCGTCTATGATGACTATGCGTTTCTGCGCGTTCATGGCTCTGCGCCGGTCTGAAGTTCTGCCTGATCCAGCGGCTCCTCCTCATCTGGCGGAGCGGCGATCAGGCCCGGAAATTCTACAAAAATTCTTGTGCCTTCCTGCGGCGCAGATTGAATGCGGAACAGCCCCTGCATCATCCGCACCCGTTCTTCCATGCCGAGCAGGCCGAAGCGTTTTTCCTGCCGCGCCCGGCTGTAGGTCTCTGGCAGGAGAAAACCGCAACCCTTGTCGTCAATGCGGAGGATGAGGCTGCTCCCGGAGACGATCAGGCGGAGTTCTGCCCGGCCTGCCGCCGCGTGCTTGCTGATGTTGTTCAGTGCCTCCTGCGCCAGCCGGTAGATGTTAATAGCATATTTGAATTCAAGCTGCAAATGTTCCGCGCCAACAGCGGAAAATCGCACCGCCACGCCGGTGCGGCGGAGGAAATCACGGCAGAGATCGGCAAGCGCGCTGGCCAAGCCGATTTGTTCCAGACCGGGCGGACGGAGATTGTAGGACAGCTCGCGCACGGTGCGGATGCAGCGGTCGAGCTGGCCGCTCCAGTCATGCAATTCCTCCTCCTGTCCTACGGAGGAACCGCTGAACAGCGCGCCTGCTGCGATTTTGAGCGACGACAGCTCCTGCGCCACCTGATCATGCAGGTACAGGGCAATCTGCTGCCGCTCTCGCTCCTGCACGGTCAGCAGCTCCTGCGAAAGCTGATGCACCTGTTCTTCGGCCCGGCGCAGTTCGGCATTGGCATGAAGCAGCTCCTGGGTGCGCTCCTGCACCTTCTGTTCCAAACTGCCGTGATACTCGGCTAACTGTTCGGCCATTTTGCCAAATTCCTCCGCCAGAAATTCAAACTCATCGCCGGAGCGAATCAAAGGCCGATGCTGCAAATTGCCCGCGCCGAGCTGTCTGGTGCCTTCTTGCAGCACCTGCACTGGACGCAAGACCGAGCGCATCAGCAGAATAAACACCATCACCGCCAACAAGGCCGCCGCCGCGCTGGTCAGAACGACCACCAGCAGGGTGTGCTCGTATTGCTCAGAAACAAAGGCTTCGGTTTTTGTCAATTCTTGCAGATGGAGCTGGAGATGCCCGTCAATCACTTCGCCCATTTTTTCCAGCTCCTGCCGCACGACTGCGGCAATCTGGGCAAACTCCTGCTCCGGCCAGCCGCCAGCGGATTCGTTGAGTATATATTTCGACAGGCTCATGGCGAGGACACTATGATGGAGCATTTCATGCGCGGCTTGACCTGCGGGATCAGTCTGCGTGTGCGTGTGGCGGGCGGCATGAGTGCCAATCAGTTTTTGCAATTGCGCGGCCTCAGCGGCGATTTTTTCCCGGTCAATCCGCTTTTCCCTCAGACTTTGCTCCAAAGAAAGCAGAAGTTTTTTCAGCTCCAGCGACGTTGCCGCGTTTAGAGCCATGTCATTCTGCAAGGCATGAAATTGCCGGTGAATGCCGGAAAAAGTGCAAACGCAGAAAATGCTCAGAAAAAAAATAACGACGAGCAGGGGCAAAAAATAGAGAATGAATTTATTGCGCAGACTGAGTTGGAACATGGCGGGCCGGAGAGTGACTGAGATTGAGCGGAACGGCTGCCTGCGGAGGATAAAAAACAGGCGGACGGTTTGATTTTCAGCCGCCGTCCGCCTGCGTTGTCTGATCTCAACTCATACTCAGTGCATTCCGCTGCCCGGCGTGAGATGGCTGACGATCTCGCCGATAACCTGCTTGGCATCACCGAAGAGCATCCACGTTTTGTCGGCAAAGTACAGCTCGTTGTCAATGCCGGCAAAGCCGGGACTCTTGGAGCGCTTGATGGCAAAGACCATCTTGGCCTTGTCCGCCGCAATGATCGGCATTCCGTAGATGGGGCTGCTAGCGTCATGCCGCGCCGCCGGGTTCACCACGTCGTTGGCCCCGACGACTAAGGCCACATCGCACTGCGGCATGTCGGAGTTGATTTCGTCCATTTCCACCAAGTCGGTGTAGGGAATGTTTGCCTCTGCGAGCAGGACATTCATGTGGCCAGGCATCCGGCCCGCAACTGGGTGAATGGCGAACTTGACGGTCACGCCGCGCTGCTTGAGCTGCTCGTACAGCTCTTGCAGCTTGTGCTGCGCCTGCGCCACGGCCATGCCGTAGCCAGGGATGATCACCACCGTGTCAGCCTGCTCCATGATCTGGGCCGCGCTCTCAGTGCTGTCAGTCTTGTACTCCTTCTGCTCCCCGCTTGCCGCGCCCTGCTTCACTTGGCCGAACGCGCCGAAGAGCACGTTGATGAAGGAGCGGTTCATGGCCTTGCACATGATGATGGAAAGGATCAGGCCGCTCGATCCGTCCAAAGCGCCAGCGGTGATCAGCAGCTTGTTGTCGAGCACAAAGCCCATCGCCACAGCGGACAACCCGGCATAGGCGTTGAGGATGGCGATGACCGTGGGCATGTCCGCGCCGCCAATGGGGATGATCAGCATCACGCCAAAGACTAAGGCGATAAGGATGATCACTGGAAAGAGGCAGGCCGCCAGCGTGCTGGAAGGGTTGAAGATAATCCAGATGCCGATGAGGAAGGCCAGCGCAAGGGTGCCGATGTTGACGACATTCTGGCCTTCATAGGTCACGGGCCGCTGCGGGAGCCACTTGATCTCTTGCAGCTTGCCCGCAGCCATGAGGCTGCCGGTAAAGGTGAGGAAACCGAGGATGATCTCCGCAATGATCGCGGCCACGCGGAAGGTCGTCAGCTGCTCTGGCCCTTCGCCGAGCCAGAGATAATACTTGGCGGTGCCCACCAAGCCCGCAGCAAGGCCGCCAAAGGCGTGCGACAGGGCAGTCCGCTGCGGCACTGCGGTCAAAGGCACCATCGCCAAAGGCCAGCCCACGGCCACGCCTGCGAGCAGCGGCACGATGATCCACAGGTGGTGGACGATCACCGGCTGCGCCCAGGTGGCGAGGATGGCGATGAGCATGGCGGCCACACCGGCGAACACGCCTTTCCGCGCAGTCAGCGGGTGGTTCATCCAGTGCAGGGAGAAGATGAACAGAATCGTTGCAAGCAGATAGCAGGCCTGAATCATGGCTCGTCTCCTGTCGGCGCGGCCTTCTTGGCAGGCTCGGTCTTATACATCTTGAGCATCCGGTCGGTGATCAGGAAGCCGCTGACGATGTTGGTCATCGAGGCGAACAGGGCAATTGCGCCGAGGATGCGGATGGATGCCGGATAGTCCGAGCCAGCCACAAGGATTGACCCGACCACGGCAATGGCTGAGATCGCATTGGTGATGGACATCAGCGGGGTGTGCAGCAGCCGTGAGACCCGGCGGATAATCCCAAGGCCGATGAAGGTGGCCAAGGTGAAGACAAAGAGCAACGACCAATAGTCGGTAGCCGCAGGACTGTGGGCTGCGTCCGCAGCCTGCGCCGCTGTTCCCCAGCACAGCGGCAGCCCGGCTGCAAGTGCTGTCTGTGCCGCCTGACGCAGCCTGTTCCTGCTCTGTCCCGCAGAGCATTCCTCTTGTGTGCGCATGATGTTTCAATCTCCTTGTGTCAGTGCATACATCGCCCGCAATTTGCTTCTTGGGTTGCTCAACCCAGCTACAATTCATCGGGCGTAGATTCCTACTTGGGTTACTCAACTTTTTTCAAATTCATCGGGCGTAGTTTTTGTGTCGGGATGCCAGACCTCTTGCATAAGCCGCGAATTGAGCTATGCCGGGCCGGTGTAGGGGCAAAAAATCTTTTGCCCCTACATGGTCATCGTCAGCAAAAAGACCACGCCGACGGCGATGCGGTACCAGCCAAAATGCTTGAAGCCATACCGCTCCACTAACTTGCGGAAGACGAGCACCGTTATTCCGGCAACAGCAAAGGCTATTGCCGAGCCAAGCAACAGCAGTTTCAGCTCAACACTGGAAAAGGCGAGCGGCGTTTTCAACAAATCATAGCCGGTGGCGGCGCACATCGTGGGAACAGCCAGCAGGAACGAGAACTCCGTGGCCTGCTTCTTGTCCAAGCCATTGAAGATGCCGCCGATGATGGTGGCCGCCGCACGCGACACACCTGGAATCATCGCCACGCATTGAATCAGGCCGATGAAAAAGGCGTTCTTGTACGAAATCAGCTCCAGCGTTGGCGTTGCCGAATCCTTACTCGTCACATGCCGGTCAATCAGAATCAAAACAACTCCGCCCACGATCAGCGAGACAGCCACCACAATTGGATTGAACAGATAGGTTTTGATGATGCCATGCGCCAGAAATCCAACAAGGCCAGTCGGCAGAAAGGCCATCAGCAGTTTAAGATGCAGATTGATGCCTTTCAAGAACTGCCGGGCGTAAATCAGGACGATAGAGAGAATGGCACCAAGCTGAATCGCTATTTCAAAGGTTTTGACAAACTCGTTGTCCTGTATCTTCATGACCGCAGAGGCCAAGATCATGTGCCCAGTTGAAGACACCGGCAAAAACTCTGTCAGCCCTTCAATCACAGCAAGGACGACTGATTGCGTCAAGGTCATGGCTTATCTCGCGGGATGCTCATTCCTGTTCCAATTCATTGAGTTCACTTGCTGATAATGCTTTTGTACATCTCGCTGACGATCTCGCCGTCATGGGTGATCAGTGCGCCCTTGATGATCTCGTCGTTGCGGTTGAGATGGAAGGTCTTTGCCTTCTTGTCCCAGAAATGGTCGACAAAGCTGCCGAGGTTGGCTGAATACATCTCACTGGCGGTCTCAGCGAAGCGGCCCGGCAGATTGCCGAAGCCAAGCACCCGCACGCCGTCGAACTCGATGATTTTGTCTAATTCTGAGCCTTCCACGTTGCCGCCGCTTTCCACGGCCATGTCAATCACCAGCGAACCTGGCCGCATTCCAGCCAGCATGTTCCGGTCAATGACACGCGGCGCACGCCGACCAAAGAGCTGGGCTGTGGTGATGACCACGTCAGCGCGGGCGCAGGCCTTGGCCATGCCCTCTTTCTGCAACGCCAGCTGCTCCGGCGTGAGGGCTTTGGCGTAGCCGTCCTTGGTCTGGCCGGTTTCGCCGAGATCAATTTTGACGAACTTTGCGCCCAGCGACTTGACTTGTTCTTCCACCACAGGCCGGGTGTCGAAGGCCTCAACCACCGCGCCCAGCCGCTTGGCGGTGGCGATGGCCTGCAAGCCAGCCACGCCCACGCCGATGACAAAGACCCGCGCCGGCTTGATCGTGCCTGCGGGCGTGGTCATCATCGGGAATATCTTGTCCAAATGCTCGGCAGCCAGAAGCACTGTGGCGTAGCCCGCAATATTGGCCTGCGAGGAGAGCACGTCCATCTTCTGAGCCAAAGTGCTGCGGGGGATCATCTCCAAGCTGACAGCGGATATGCCCGCCCGGCGCAGCAGCTCCACCAGTTCCGCTTCATTAAAAGGATCCAAGTAGCTGACATGAATGCAGCCCTGCCGCATCAGCTCAATCTCGTCTTTCGGCGGCTTGCGCAGGCGGAGTACCATATCGGCGGACTGAAGCAGCTCGCGCCGCGAGGCTGCAACAGTAGCACCGGCTTTTTCGTAGTCCGCGTCCTCGAAACGGCAGCTCTGACCCAGCCCAGCCTCAACCACCAGTTCCGCGCCCAGCTTGACCAATTTCTCCGCTGTGGCCGGGATCAGGGGAATCCGCTGCTCCCCTGGATGATTTTCCTTCATGACCGCAATTCTCATAAGCAGCTCCTTGGTGTTATTGTTTAATATTTTATTTAAAACAATCATTAAAGCGAGCTTGATATAGTGTAATGTCGCCTTTTTTTGCTATTGCATTAGTTAACATTTGCTTGTCAGGCAGCAGATTGTTAGTCCCAAGAAGGCATATCTGTTTATTGTTAGAAACAAGCAAACAGATATCGTTTGTAGACATGCTTTTATCTATACTACGAAACTTTTTTTCAAAATCATTATAATATATATATTCAGGGTATATAGTTGCCAGTTCTTTGTTGTATCTGCTTCCAGCAAAACCATTGCCAAAAACTAAAGCGTACTGCTGAGAAGATGACCTGTAGTATTCAACAGGAATACATTTTTTTTCTGCTATTTCATGTAAATAAACATAGTTGTCGTGGATGCTTTTATATTTTAAATAAACTTTTTTCGCTTCCACGAAAGAATTGCATGTCAAGATACATGAAATTGCTGCAATAGCATAAAGTGTATATTTATTTTTACACAACAACACAGATGCAGCAGCAAAGAGGAGACAGCTAAATCCCATAAGTTGCATAAGATAGTGCTGACTGTAATGTTTTATTACAATAATAATGCAGCATATAGATGCTGACAACATTATCAAAAGAACTCGTTTTTTTTCAGCAAAAAAAAGTGCCGTCAGCAGCATGGCCATCGGAAAACAGAGCACAGGGTTTTCTTTGAATAAACGGATGCCACTTGCGAGCAGAGTCGAAGCTGAGGGCAGCCCGGTCGGGCCGGTTGCATAGTGGCCAGTGTGTGTCATTATTCCGAACAGCCAGCTTGCAACCTGCCGCATATTATCATGTATTGGAATTGTCAGTAAATATGCGGTTACTATGCAACTTAAAAGAGCAATACCTCGTGTAGTGTTTTTAGGCAATATAAACACGCTAAGCAGCAATGGAGCAAACGTCACCTTAGTTGTCACTCCAACGCCTAAAATAATCCCGACAATAATAGCCCTCAGCGTGACACGCTGTTCATCAACAGCCCCGGTAGAAAAAGGAACTAATGCTGCTGCTAACAAATAAGCAGAAGCAACAAGAAGAGGCTCTGGCTCCAGCCTGGGAAGATGCTCTAATAAAACTGGAAAAGACAAAGGAAATATTTGTGAAGCAATTGACAATAAAATATTGCTCGTGTTTTTGTGGAGCTGAATTCCAAAAATGAAGACTGATATAGCAATGATACATATAATTGCATCGCTGATGATACTGATAAAATCTTCAGGGTTCAACAGAACTTTCATGGTGATATCTTCACTTTTTCCATGTAACCATCCGAAAAGTGAATTAATTTTAAGAATCATACCGCCAAATAGCTGGACCGTTGTTCCTGGATGATCTACATGTGCAGGCGGTTCTCCGTGAGCAATATTCAAAGAGTTCAGCAGGTATGCATAAGAAGGATCTAAAAAATATGCTTGATAATATGCCCCCTGCAACATTCTCATATTTATAGATATGAGAATGAATAACATTGGAGCAATAAGCAATAACAACATATGATTGTTTGATTGTTTAGCAGGCATTTCAGGCAGGATAATTTCGTTGGGAAACTGAAAAAAACCTAAATTACAGGGCGGTTAAGATTCGTTTGCGGTCGCAGACAGCTGCAAGCTTGCCGCCATAAAATCGCACTGAGGCAATACCGATACTTCTCCTGCGCCGCCTCAGCAGAAAGGGCTGTTGTTTTTTACACGAAAAAACGAGAAGGCTCAATCCATAAACCTGAAGAACAGCTGCGTCAGCTCCTCAAATTGCTGATCCAGCGGTGTGTGGCCGCGCAGGCCGATTTCATACGCAGGGTCATCCTGCTCGCCTTGGAGATAACCAGATTGCCAGGCCCGCTGGGCTGCCGCCAGTGCGGTCGCCGGGCATGACTGCACCTTTTTCGCCCACGCCCAGCTTGTTTCGGGATAAAAATGCAGCGGCTCGCAGCAGCCCTGCTGGAAAAGCTGCACCAGCTTGGCCAGTTCGGCTTCGGGATCAGGCACCGCAGCAAATTTGACCGTCGCTTCTTTGCCAAGACCGATGTGGAGCGAACATGGCTCCACGCCAGCGGGCTGATGCAGGAGCAAGGCGAGATGGTGAATCCAAAGCTGGAGCCGGTCTTTCACCTTCAGGCTGGCTGGACGGAAGGTGATCCGTCCGCAGCGGCAGAGGGAAGTCAGCCGCCCAGTCAGACGCACCCCGTCAATTGTCAATTTGACCTCGGCAGGCTCAACCGGCTGACTGAGCAGCGGTTCCAAGGCCGCAGCCAGTTCTGTTGCTTTGGCCCGCAGTTGTTGGTGCATGAGTTGACCAAAATAGCCGCCGGGCAAGGTGCCAGCAGCTTGCCGCCGATGCAAGGGTGCATGACAGTCTGGTCTGCCGCAGCGGAGATCATGCAAAATATCTTCGGCAAGATGGTACTGCTCCAACTTGTCGAGGACAAAGGATTCTGTTTCCGGCAGCAAGCCATGATTTGGGAAAAAGGTGCGCAGACCGAGCCGATGTTCCAAGAAGAAGCGCACCGGATGCCGCCAGAAACGGACGAGCTGGCTGAGGTCAATCTGCCGCGCCCACTGCTCCGGCTTGGGCAGCGGACGGCTGGCAAAGGCCGAAATTTCCACAGGAGCAGGCAGCCATTCCGCCCGAAAGGAGGCAGTTTGCGGGTGCTGGTCCGGCGTGAAGCAGTTGCGGCTGAAGGGCTGAAGCGGATGCTCGACCGTGAGCAGCGCGGCAGCAGGGCCGTCCGCTGTCCGCCAGCCCTGGCTGATGTAATCGCGCAGCTCGGCAACAACGGTTGAGGGCGGCCGGGGCGCGTTGTCGCGCTGATCACGGCCCAGCCACGAAATGATGAAATGACGGCGGGCGGACAGCAGGGCTTCCAAAAACAAATAGCGGTCGTCGTCGCGGCGGCTGCGGTCGCCGGGCTGGCGGCGTTCGGCCATCAGATCAAAGGCAGGCGGATGCTGCGAGCGGGGAAAATCGGCATCGTTCATGCCGAGCAGCCAAATCACCTTGAACGGCACCGAGCGCATCGGCACCATGTTGCAGAAAGTGACGCGCCCGGCGAGAAAGGCTTGGCCGCCTGCCGGAGCTGCCAACTGCTGCTGGAAAAAACGGCGGACAACATTCAGGCTGAGGGGGCGGGCAAACTCGGCTTGAGCGCAGTTGTCAGCGAAGTCGGTGATCGTCCGGCGCAGGAGGAGCAAGCCGGTCTCATGCTCAGAGCTGCCGCTGTCGAGCACGGTGGTGAGCAGACGGAGAAGCAAGCCAGCCCAAGCCTGCGGCAGCAGAGGGCGGGCGGTCTGCCGCCGCAGCCGCCGCAGGCTGCGGATGAATTCCGCCAGACTGCCCAGCCAGTCCGCACCGCCGCTGACCGGCATGATGCCCTGCCACGGTACGTCAAGCGGCCCGGTCAGGCAGCCGAGCAGCAGCCGGTCTATGCCCGCCTCCCACGTGTGCAGGGCATCGGCATCCTGCCGCATCCGCTGCTCCAACCCCCAGCGGATACCTGCTTCAGCGACCATCTGTCGCAGCAACGGCACTTCGTTTTCGCTTAAATTGAAGCGAGCGAGCAGAACTGGATTCTCCAGCACCGCCATCACCTCTGGCGCAGTGCAGCGGCTGGAAAGCAGGCCAAGCACCCCAAGAAACGCATCCATCACCGGCTGTTCCTCGCGGCGGGACTGATCGGCGACCGACCACGGAATGCGCAGTTTGTCTTTTGCCGAGCCGAACACGCCAGCCACGGCTGGGGCATAGCGGCTGATGTCTGGGGCCATGACGAGAATGTCCGCCGGTTTCAAGGCCGAATCAGCGGCGAACAGCTCCAGCAGGCGGTCGTGCAGAACTTGTATCTCCCGCAGCGGGCTATGGCAGCAGTGAAAACGGATGGAGCGGTCAGCCGGACTGAGTGGCTGCGGCTGCCCTTTGCTGCGGTCGCGCAGATCAAGAATGTCTGCTTGAAGCTGGCCGAGCAGGCTGTCCTGCCCCGGGGTTTCGTACAAATCCTGCTCTTCGGAATCCGGGTGCAGGTCCATCAGCATCCCGAAAAATTCCCGGCCCAGCCCGCCGAGCGAGGCCAAGAGCGGATTGCCGGGGCTGTAGTAGCCGCTGACATCGGCCAGCCCTCTGCGCCGCCACGACTGCCGCCGCAGGGCAATCAGCCGCTCCGGCATGATGTCGTCCCAGGCTTGCCGACAGGGGCTGAAATGGAAAATGCGGATGTCCACATAGTGGCTGATTTGGCCGAGCACCCGCAAATACACCGGAGCGAGCGAGTTGATGCCGAAGATGCAGACCCGCTTGGGCAGGCTCTCAGTGCGCAGACTGCCGTTTTCCGCTGCCAGCAGGAAGCGTTCAACCACCTCAGCCCGATGCCTGCTGCCGCCCTCAGTCAGCCGCCGCCAGAGCTGGGCCTGCCAATGATCTTCTTGGCCTTTTTCCCAGCCCAGCACCATTTCGTGGCGGTACACCAAGTACTGATCGAACAGATCGCTGATTTTTTCTGCCAGCTGAAAGCGTCTGCGCCCATCGCGGTCATCGGCCAGATAGCTCCTGATCTCCTGCATCGCCGGGGTGTCGAGCAGCTCGTCCAGCTCGTTCAAGATGCGCCAGAGCAGCACCTCACGGCTGAACTCGCGCAGATCGGGCAGGCCGCCAAGGGTTTTAGCGAAGAGGCTCCAGATAAAGGAGGCAGGCAGCGGAAAAACGATGTTGGCGCAGATGCCTGTGCTCAGGGCAATTTGCTGCGAAAGCCAGCGGGCCATGCCGGGATTCTGCACCACAACCAGCTCCGGCACAAGCGGACTGCCCGCAGGCTGGGCCAGCACTGCGCAGAGGGCGGTCAGCAGGTGCTCAAGGCGGTTGGATTGACAGAGACGGAGCATGGGGCAAGCAGCTTTTTATAGTAGATATTTTGCAAAACTGCCCCTGCTCTGAACGGCTGCGCCAAGCATGTGCGCACTGCCGGGGCGAAAAATTTTTCGCCCCGGCAGCTAGTTACGCAAGAGGTCTCTTATTTGACCGTTTTCAGAAAACGGCTGGGATGCACGCCGTCAATCACTCTTTGGGCTTTTCTCCCCCGCTTTGTTCAACCATGTCCTGCATTTTCTGATTCTGGACATTCTGCAAGGCTTGCGAATCATGCGCTTTATTCAGCGGCTGCTGAATCTGTTCAACCACCTTGTGCGCCACCTTGTCTGAAGCCTGCTCAACCACACCTTTTTTTTCGCCTTCCTTTTTTTCTTCCGAGCAGCCAGCCAGCAGGCCGAACAACGCCAACCCGCAGGCGGCGGCTTTCAGGAAGTTTCTGTTTTTCACGGCGCTGCGCATAGTGTTCCTTTTCATGTCAAATGCCTCAGTTGAAGAAGTTGCTTCTGCCGCACACGCTGACGGCATTGTTGAATCCGTTTTCTTTTATAAGAACTTGCGCTGTTCACCGCAAGGACTAAAACAGCAAAATCTGCAATCCTGCATCCAGCAAAGAAACCTGTTGACAGCCGCGCCGCGCCGTTTTAGGATAGGCGGCTGAAAAGTTCAGCGCGTCATCTCAAGCAGTTGAGCCGTGCTTTTGCTATAAGGAGGGAGCGTTTGAACCGGCGGCGGGTGCTGCTTCCTGTTTCCTGCCGGTCAGTTCCATGTGCTCATAGAGGCCGAAGAAAAAGCCGAAAAAGATGCCGACGGTGAAAAAAATGCGGGCGATGCGATCCCAAGGCAGCCGCCTGCCCTGATGCAGGAAGCTGATGCTCCGCACCAGAATAAAGGTGAAGCCGATGGCATAAGGGGCCGTGGTCAGCAACTGGATGACCGTGCCCGACAGCATTTCGCCGATAGTTTGCCCGCCCCGCAGATGCATAAGCAGATAAACTGCCGCAGCGGCGGCGAATGTGATTTTTTCTTGAATGGTTTTCATCTGATGCCCGCTGAATTTGCCTGTATTTTTCCCGATGTCCTGCCCAAGGACGAAACGCTGTTCCCTCTTGTACAGCTTTTTGCCGGACTTGTCTATCTTGCGCCTGCGGAAAACGATCTGCCCTCGCAGGACACGCTGCCGCCGCTGGCTAACGAGCTGCTGGCGCAGGGCTTGCTCCGTTGCCACTGCCCGGCACCGCTGGGGGCAGACCGCGAGCGGTTCTTCCGCTTGCTTGCTGATCTGCGGCAGCGGCCCGGCGAGCACGCCGCCCTGTTCGTGGCCGGAAACAGCGAACCGGAACGGCAGGAGGATATCATCAGCGCAGTGAGGCGACAGAAGACGGATATCGCCGAAGCAGAACGCCTCTGGCAGGCGCGGCTGCTGCTGAAGCTGGGCGAAGTTGTCGAGCGGCAGGAAGAGGAAATCCGCCAAAGCCTGCGGCAGATCGCCCTGCGCGAAAAGGAGCTGCTGCGCGTTTTGCGGGATGAGCAGTCTGCGGTACCGCTGCACGCCGCGCCGACAACGCAGCCGGACAGCCGCCGCAGCAAATTGCTGCTCAAGGCATGGCAGACGTTGCTGGCCAGCGGCCCGCTGCTGACAAATGTCTTTGTCACGGCAGACCGAGAGGCGTTTGCGGCAGTTATTGAGGCAAGCGAGGCGGAGCTGCGGCAGACGGTCAATTTGCTGCTGCCTGCACTTCCAGCGGGCGTTGCGGTTGCGGAACAGCGGAGCCGCTTTCAGCAGGCGACGGCAGAACTGCGCAACGATCTTCCTGCCTCTATGAATCAGGAGCGGTGGGAAACTGTGCTGGAGCAGCACTATCCAGCGGCAGCGCACGGCAGATGTCGGCTGACGCTGCATGTGACAGACGGCAGCTTCGGTCTTGTTGGTCAAAACATGCTGATCGGCTTCTTGGA
Source organism: Candidatus Electronema sp. JM (assembly GCF_048287415.1). Classification (NCBI taxonomy): domain Bacteria; kingdom Pseudomonadati; phylum Thermodesulfobacteriota; class Desulfobulbia; order Desulfobulbales; family Desulfobulbaceae; genus Candidatus Electronema; species Candidatus Electronema sp. JM. The sequence continues at coordinate 33,838 of NZ_JBLWEN010000026.1, read as the reverse complement.
GCAAGCACATGAAAGAAATTGATTCGTTTGCGCGAACGCAGTATTGGCGAATTTTTTTTGCCTTGATTTTCCCTTGTTGTATTGGCGGGTTTGCGGCATTTTTTGCAATCGGATGGATTGCCCTGCCCGTGGCGTTGCTGCTCAACACGCTGCTGCCTTTTGTTCTCAGAAAGCTGACCGAGCGGGCGGCGGATTTCTTTGTCCCGCTCTTCACCGGTGGCTTGCGGATGCCAGCCACGCTGCACGAACAGCTTGCTGGAGAGCTGGTCAAAGCGAGACATTTGAAAGCCGGAGGGCGATTTGCCGAAGCCTTACATGCTGCCAATCTCGTTTTGGAGAAATTGCCTGCACATGCTGAGGCACTGCTGCTGAAAGCACAGATACTGTGCGAAGGCTTTGCCGATGAGGCGGCGGCAAAAGACTGCCTGCGGACGATCATCTGGCAGGAGCCGCCGCCAGAGGAAACCGTGCGGCGATGGGCAAAGGAAATGCTGGAGGAGCTGAACAGCCGTATGTGGCAGAAAGCGGCGGCGCGTCTTGAGGCAAATCAATGATCACGTTTGTCACTGGCGGCAGCCGCTCCGGGAAATCAGCGTTTGCCCAGCAGATAGCGGAAGGGCTGGATGCGCCACGGCTTTTTATCGCCACCTGCCCGCGTCTTGATGCGGAAATGGATGAGCGCATTCTTCGGCATCAGCGCGAGCGCACAGGCCGAGACTGGGAGACCCTTGAGGAGCCGCTGCGGCTGGCGGAACAGCTAAACAGCGTTCCTGCCGGAACGGTGGTTTTGATTGACTGCCTGACCTTATGGATCAGCAATTTGATGCACGAGGCGGCGCAGGCTGGCAAAGAGCTGGGCGAGGAGCAAACCGCTGTGCTAGCGGCGCAGCTTCATGCGGCAGCCCGCAGACATCAGGGCCGGACTGTCATCGTCAGCGGCGAAGTGGGGATGGGACTTGTTCCAGACAACCCGCTGGCCCGCCGCTTCCGCGATCTGGCAGGCCGCTGCAACCAAGTTGTGGCCGCTGGTGCTGATGAAGTATTTTTCGTCTGCTGCGGCCTGCCGCTGCGGATAAAGTAATTTGCAATATCATACAGATAATTATCAAACAATGAAAAAAATACGATTGGCATTGATCGCGGGCGGCATCTCTGGCGAACGCGAGGTTTCTCTGCGCGGGGCGGCAGGGGTAGCGCAGGCTTTGAACAAGGACAAATACGAGGTCGTGCGCTACGATCCAGCGACCGATCTTGCCCGGCTGGCCGCTGACGCGCCTGAGCTGGACGCGGCCTTCATCCTCCTGCACGGCATTGGCGGCGAGGACGGCACGGTGCAGGGAATGCTGGATTTGCTCGGCATTCCCTACCAAGGCTCCGGGGTGCTGGGCAGCGCACTGGCGATGGACAAGCATTTGGCCAAGGTCATGTATAAGCTGCACGGCCTGCCGGTGGCGGCGTGGGAGATGGCGGAAAAAGCGCATGTCAGCGATCCGGCACCGTTGTTCGCCAAGCTGCGGCTGCCGGTGGTGGTCAAGCCGGTGCGGCAGGGATCCTCGCTGGGCATGTCCATTGTCCGGCAGGCGGAGCAGCTCGCCGCCGCTTTTGCCAAAGCCTTTGAGCATGACAGCAAGGTGATGGTCGAAGAATTCATCGCAGGCCGGGAAATCACCGTCGGTGTGCTCGGCAACGAGGAGCTGACAGCCCTGCCGCTGGTGGAGATCATCCCGGACCGCCGCTTTGATTTCTTCGATTATGAGGCCAAATACACGCCCGGCGCGACGAGGGAGGTTTGCCCGGCAGAAGTCAGCGACAGCATTCGCCAGAAGGCTCAGGATTATGGCCTGCGGGCGCACAAGGCCTTGCAGCTGCGCGGATGCAGCCGCACGGACATGATCATCCGCGAGGACGGCGAGATTTTTCTTTTGGAGACCAACACCATCCCTGGCATGACCCCGACCAGCCTCCTGCCGCAGGCGGCGGCGCAGATCGGGCTGGATTTTCCGGCCTTGCTCGACCGGCTGATTGAGCTGGCTTTGGTCAAGTGAATGTCCTTTTTGCCTGTTCTGCTGGCCGCCTGCCTGCTTGATTTGCTGCTGGGCGACCCACGTTGGTTTCCGCATCCGGTGCGGCTGATCGGCTGGTTTGCCGCCCGGATGGAGCACGTCACCCGCCGTCTGCCGATCAGCGAGCGGAGCAGCGGCAGCCTTACGGTGCTGCTGGTGCTGCTGGCCACCGGCGGCATCAGCGCGACACTGCTGGCGTTGCTCGCGCAAGGCCCTAAGCTGCTTCTGCTTGCCGGAACCGCCTTCATGCTCTACACGACGATTGCGGCCCGTGATCTCCTCCGTCATGCCCTGCACGTTCATGCCGCGCTGGACGAAAGCCTTGAAAAAGCCCGGCAGCAAGTGGGCCTGCTGGTTGGCCGCGACACGGCGCAGTTAGATGCGCCTGCGGTGATCCGGGCCTGCGTGGAGAGTGTGGCGGAAAATATGTCCGACGGCATCACCGCGCCGCTGTTTTGGGCAGCGACCGGAGCGGTGCTGGCTTTGCCTGCCGGAGCGGATTGGCCTGCCGCCTGCGCCGCGCTGGCCGCCATGCTGTATAAGGCGGTGAGCACAATGGATTCGATGTTCGGCTACAAAAACGAGCAGTATCTGCATTTTGGTTTCTGCCCGGCCCGCTTGGACGATCTGGCCAATTTTCTTCCGGCCCGGATTTCCGGCTTTGCTCTTGTTCTTGCCGCGCCGTTCTCCGGCGGCAGCCTGCGGGCCGCGTGGCGCATACTCCGCCGCGACTGCCGCAATCATGCCAGTCCTAACTCCGGCTGGCCAGAGGCGGCGGCGGCGGGCGCGCTGGGCCTTCAGCTAGGCGGCGCAGCCAGCTATTTTGGCACAATTGTCAGCAAGCCGCTGATCGGCGATCCGCTTGTTCCCCCGGAGCGGCGGCATATCCTGCGCGTCTGCCGCTTGGCCCTGACCGCTGCGCTGTTTTGTCTCTTGCTCTTCGCCGGAATTTTCCTGCTGGCGGGCATGTTCTGCGGTTGAAAAGACGGCGGTCTGCTGCTATAATCGAAGCTGCGAGGCAATAACAGACTGTTTTTCAACTGCATTCAGGGGGAGACAAGATGCGCGTCAGGCATATCTTCTATGCGGTGGCTGTTCTTCAGTTAGGAATTTTTTCAACCGTGTCAGCGGAATCGCTGTCGCCAAAGGAGCAGGCATGGTTTGAAACCTTCCAGAAAGGCACCATCTATGCCAAGGGCTGGCGGGAAATCACGGCGGAGCTGGTCGCCAAGGCTCCTGCCGAGATCAAATGCGATCTCCGGCAGCGTCTTGATGCTCTCGGCGCGAAGATCGGGCGCGAGTGGAGCAAAAACAACACGATCAGAAAAATTGACAGTGCCATGCTGCGGCAATGGGGAGACATGCTGGAAGAAGCGGCAGAGCGTGAGCCGGAAAAAATTTCACAGGCGGTGGACAATCTCGACCGCAAGGTGCTCGCCCTGCTGAATTGAATATAATCCAAGTTCGTCGGTTGGATTGATTGGATTCATCTTGTTGACAGGTTCTGCCTGTCAACATTTTTTGGAATTGAATTTTTTTGTTCATCTTGGCTTGCGGCAGTGAAAAAACGTCACAACTTGGGTTGCTGCAACAGGCCCTGATCCATGCCCGAACCAAGCCCAGCGCCCCGCAACCCCGCCTTCCGCCGCCCGCAGTGCCGCCTTGCCCTCCGCTGCGGCCTGCTGACGCTGCTCGCCTTTTTCGTCTTCGCCTGCTGCGAAGTATGCTGGTTCTTCATCCGCGAGCGGAAGATGCAGGACTTTTGCGGACAGATCGCCGCCGGAATGCCGCAGGAGGCAGTTATCAAGCTGGCTGCGGCGCATGGGCACGAAGTTTCTCCTGATGCTCAGGATGAAAATTCGTTTTTTGTGGTGGACAGAAAAGCGATGGGCCGCTTCATCTGCGCCGTCCGCCTTGAGCAAGGCCGCGTCACAGCGGCACAATATGTCTCCAACGACTGACACGGCGCAGACGGCAGGAGCTGGGCCGCGCCGATGATCCGCCTTGATCTTGCCGAGCCAATCTCCAAAGACGGCTTCTCCGTCCGCCTGCACATCACCTTGGGGGCGGCCCTTTCTGTTTCAGGGAAAAACGTATATGACAAAACGAGCGCAAACTATTGATGAGGTTTATCAATTCTGCAACCCAGACAAGCCCTTGCCGCCGGACGACAAACGCTATGTTGATCTGACAGAGAACCGGGGCGTGAAGCAGATTGCCAAGACCGTCACCCGGCGCATCAAACGGAGCGAAGCGGATGTCCGCGTCAAGCTGCTTTTCACCGGGCATCGCGGCTCCGGCAAGACCACCGAGTTGCTGCGCCTGCAACAGGAGCTGGAGGACAACCAGTTCTTCACCATCTACATGGATGTTGAGGAAATGCTTGATCTGGGGTCACTCAGTTATCTTGATGTGCTGGTGGCAATGGCAAAGGAAGTGGAGGCGGAGCTTGCCCGCAAAAAGATGCCGCTCTCGTCAGAACTGCTGAACGGCATTGCCCAATGGTTTTCCGAGCGCATTGTTGAAGAAAGCAAGTGCCGGGAGATGCAGGGCAGCCTCAGTGCTGAGGCCAAGGCTGGCAGCGCGATTCCTTTCTTTGCCCAGTTCTTTGCCAGTGCCACAGCCAGTGTTAAGGCGGGAAGCAGTCAGCGCGAGACCATCAGGACAGTGCTGAAGCGGGAGCTGAATGTGTTCATCGACAGGCTCAACCTCCTGCTTGCCACGGCCCGCGAGAAGGTGCAGGCCAATGGCTGCCGCGACATCGTCCTGATCGTGGACGGCATGGAGAAGATGCACTACGAGCTGAACAGCGACGGCGTGTCCACGCATACTGATCTTTTCATCCGTCATGCCGAGCAGCTTCGTGCGCCGCAGTGCCATATCATCTACACCGTGCCGGTCTCGCTGGCCTACAACCAGAACCTCGGCGCAGATTTTGACGATCCTTTGGTGCTGCCGATGGTGCGAACCGATGCCGCAGGCATTGCCAAGCTGACCGAGCTGGTTGAGCGGCGCGTGGACACGCAGCACGTCTTTGCCGAGCCGCAGCTGCTGGAACTCCTTGTCCGGGCCAGCGGCGGCGTGGTGCGTGACCTGATGCGCTTAGTGCGGCTGGCGGCGGACACTGACGCGGACAGCATCACTGCCGCTGATGTGAACTATGCTCTGAAGACGCTGCGCAACGAGTACGACCGTCTCATCCGCAGCGACGACCTCCCCATCTTGCGCCGCATCCAGCAGGAAGGGCGCATCCAAGTTCAAGGCGGCGATGAAAAGGCTGGCCGCCTGCTCAATCTGCGCTTGGTGCTGGAGTATCAGAACGACGATCCACAAGGTGAACGCTGGGCGGCTCTGCATCCGGCAGCGGCGGAAATTCCCTGGGTCAAGGCCGCCTTGGCCGCTGCTGCGGGCGATGATGCAGTCTGAAAGTGCTGAATCCCTCATCCGCCGCATCTGCCGCGCCCTGAGCATGGCGGACGGTTTTGCCCTCTACTTTGTCCTCGTCAATCTCCCCACCGCCCGCAAGCTGCTCTCCCTTCAGGTGCAGGAACAGCTCGCCCGACCCGTCATTGAGCTGCACGTGCCGCCAGAGGGTTTTGGCGACACCACCTTGGACGGCTGGCTGCTGACGCAGGTGCAAGATGCACCCGCAGAGAGCGCAGTCTTCCTCCACGGCTTGGAGCACGTGCTGCCGACAGGACAGGCAGCCCTGCGCCGCGTCCTCCAGCAGCTCAACTGGCGGCGTTCCGCGCTCAAGCAGATTGCCCGGCCCCTCGTCCTCTGGCTACCGCGCCACGCCTTGGACAGCATGGCCGAGCACGCCCCGGACCTCTACGACTGGTACAGCAACGTCTATGAGTTTGCCTCGCCGAAAGAGGAAGCGGAGCAGCTGCGGGGCGACTTTCTCACCGAGTTCAACACGAACGTGCATCCGGCTCAACGTCTGAGCAAAGCGGAAAAGGAGCAATGGCTGCACACCTTAGCTGCGCTGCTGGACGAGCACCCGCATCGCAATGCCTACCGTGCCAAGCTACTGAATGATGCAGGAGGATTGCATCACGTCTCTGGCAATATGGAGGATGCACTTGAGCTATACAGGCAATCGTCCACGATCACGCAGGAGATTGGCAACAAGGAAGGCGAAGCCGCAACGTTGAACAACATCAGCCAAATTTACCATGCGCAGGGCGATTACGATACGGCCTTGAACTATCTGGAGCAGAGCTTGGCCATCCGCCAGGAGATTGCCGACAGGGCAGGCGAAGGCATGGCACTGAACAATATTAGCCAAATCTACAAGGAGCGGGGCGATTACGCTAGTGCCCTGAAATATCTGGAGCAGAGCCTGCGCATCAGGCAGGACATTGGCGACAAGGCGGGGGAAGGCACGACGCTACACAATATCGCTGGTATTCACTGGGCCCAAGGTGACTACGTTACAGCCCTGCCCATACTTGAGCAGAGCCTTGTGATCAGGCAGGAGCTTGGCGACAGGGCAGGAGAAGGCACGACGCTGAACAACATCGGCCAGATTTACCATGCACAGGGCGGTTATACCAAGGCCATGCCCCTATTTGAGCAGGCTCTTGCTATCAGCCGGGAGGTTGGTGACAAAAGGGTGGAAGGCGTGACGCTGAACAATATCAGCCAAGTTTACGATGCGCGGGGCGACTACGCCGCAGCCTTCACGTATCTGGAGCAGAGCCTTTCCATCAGGCGGGAGATTGGCGACAAGGCAGGTGAAGCGGTGACGAGCTGGAATATCGGTCGTACTCATGAGAAGCAGGGTGACATAGCCAAGGCGGAGCAGCACATCAGCCGGGCTGTGCAGCTTGCCGAGGAGCTTGGCCATCCCAAGCTGGAGGAATGGCGCACGGCATTGGAAGAAGTCCGCACCGAGCTGCGCGGTGCAGGCAGGATATCGGGATCATGAGCAACATGCTGCAGGATGCTGCTCCTCCGGCCAAGGGCAGGCCGCTGCTGAAACGCTGGCTGCGCTGCGGCTTCGCTGGCCTGATTCTCCTCGCCGCCAGCATCGCTGCTCTTGTCAGCACGGAGCGCGGCTTGCAGCTCCTTGTCCGCACAGCCGGACAGATAGCCGGGCCGTACTTCTCGGCTGACGAGGCGCAGGGCCGTCTGCTCGACCACTGGCGGCTGGGCAAGGTGCGCATCCGCATCAAGGACGAAGTTGAGATCACGGTCAAGGACTTCAGCTTCGCTTGGCAGCCGCTGGCCTTATTCCAAGAGCGGACACTGCATGTCAGCAGTGCTGCCGCAACAGGTCTGACTGTCCGCATTCTCGATTCCCATTCCCTAAAGCAGGAGAAGAAAGAACACAAGCGCATTGTGCTGCCGGAACTCAGCCTGCCGCTGGGAGTGCGCATAGATGAGCTACACCTTGCTGACAGCAGGATTGTGACCAAGGACGGCACGGACGCGCTGGTCATCCATGATGCCTTCGCGCAGGCGGCGGCGCAGGGTGATCACGCCGAGGTGCTGCGCCTGCACGCGGACACCTCGCAGTTCGGCGCGGACTTGAGCGGCAAGGTGCGCTTCACCGGCGCGTGGCCGGTGCAGGCGGGCGGCAGCTGGAGCGTGCCGGATCATGGCATCAACCAGCTTGTCGGCACCGTGGCCGCGCAGGGTGATTTCAGCAAGGCGGCAGTGCAGGCGACCATGAGCAGCCCGGCCAAAGTGACGCTGAAAGGCGAGGCCACCGACATCTTCAACGAGCTGCATTGGCAGGCCGCAGCGGAGAGCGGCCACTTCCGCCTCAGCGACCTCAAGATAAACGTGCCAGTGGACGGCGCGCTGCGCATCGTCGAGGCTTCGGGCACGGTCAAGAGCTATCGCGGCACGGTGGCCGCAGAGATTCACCACGAGGGTTATCCCGCAGTGCAAGCCGAGGCCAAAGTGGAGGCGGCGGACTACACCGGCCTGAAGGTTGACTACTTCACCGTGAAGCATGAGGTTTCTGAGCTGACCTTGCGCGGCGACATGCGCTGGAAAGGCGGCTTCTCCTGGCAGGCCGAGCTGGCGGCCAAGGACATAGACCCTGCCCTTGCCGCTGCTGACTGGCCGGGCAAGATCAATGGCCAGGTGCGCAGCAGCGGGCTGCTCGCTGCCGGGAAGCAGTCGCTGGAGCTGCATTTGGACGGCGTGCAGGGCGAGCTGCGCGGCCAGCCCTTCAGCCTTGGCGGCAAGCTGGCTCTGGCAGACAAGAAGCTGGCCATAGACGGGCTGGAGCTGGACTCCGGCATAGCCAAGGCGCGAATCAGCGGCACAGCGGACGCGGCCAAGCAGATCAGCCTGAGCGTGCAGGCCGAGGCGGCTGATCTGTCCGCCTTCAGCCCGGAGGCGGGCGGCTCGCTCCAGCTTGAAGGCAGCGCCGCCGGCCCGGCTGAGAATGCGGCTGTCACCCTGCATCTCAATGGCTCGCAGCTCAAGTTCCGCAATCATGCCCTCTCCGCGCTGGAGGTCACGGCGGCTGGCTCGCTGACGGACAGCGGCGGCGGTTTGACCGCGCAGGAGATCAGTGTTCTCGCGGACGGCAAGGCAGCCTTGCAGCTACGCGGCAGCCTCGGCTGGAAGGGCGGCCTGAGCTGGCAGGCGGAGCTGAAGGCGGCTGGGCTTGATCCTGGCTTGATCGCCCCTGACTGGCCCGGCGCAATCAACGCTGAACTGCGCAGCCAAGGCAGCAGGACGGCGGAGAAGCTGGCCGCTGCGGTGCAGATTGACAGGCTGGACGGCAGCCTGCGCGGCTTCCCCTTGCAAGGCGGCGGCAAGGCGGCTTTCGACGGCACGACCGTGACCGTGGACGGGCTGCGCCTGCACTCCGGCTCCACCTTTGTTCAGGCCAGCGGCACGGCGAACATCAAGCAGGTGCTGGCCTTGCAGTTCAAGGCTGGCTCGGACAACTTGGCCAGCCTTGCTCCGGCAGCAGCAGGCAGCTTTCAGCTTGAGGGCGCAGTCAGCGGCACGGCGCAGCAGCCCGCTCTCAGTCTGACCGCCAGCGGCTCCAAGCTGCGCTTCCAAGACTACAGCCTGAAGGAGCTGAAGGCGGCGGTCAAGGCGGACGTGTCGCCCAGCGGGCAGGTGGATGCCAACATTCAGGCCAAGGGCGTTCAGGTTAAGCAGGAGCAGATCAGCGCCGCCAGCCTGCTGCTCAAAGGCAGCGCGGCGCAGCACCGGCTTGATGCTGCTGTTGCGGGCAGTCCGGGCACGCTGCGGCTGGCCGCTGCGGGCGGCTGGCAGGAGCAGCAATGGCAGGGCCAGCTGGCGGAGATGGAGCTGGAGAACAAGCAGTTCGGCACGTGGAAGACCGAGCGGCCCGCTGACCTGCTGCTGTCGGCGCAACGCTGCTCGCTCTCCGGCTTCGCCCTGACTCAGGACAAGGTGCGGGCGGCAGTCAGCGGCTCGTGGCAGCAGGGCGCGGGCTGGCAGGCGCAGGTGCAAGCAGAGCAGCTTTCGCTTGACCTGCTGAAGAAGTGGCAGCTGCCTGTGCCGGAGAGCTTCCCGGCAATGCAAGGCGTGCTGGCAGTGAGTGCGGCGGCGCAGAGCACGGGCGCATTGCCGCAACAGGCCGAGCTGACGGTCTCCCTGCCGGAACTGGCCCTGACCGCAGAGAATTACGATGCGGATGAAGAGCAGACCACGTGGCGGTGGCGGGACAATCAGATAGCCGCCAAGCTGAAAAACGATACGCTTCATCTGACCGCGCGGACTACGTTTCAGGATGGCAGCACAGCCACGCTGGACGCTGCCGCCAGCAGCTGCGGCGACTTCCGCCATTCGGAGCAGATGCCGCTTTCCGGCAAGGCGGTGATCAACATCATGGACATTGCCCCGCTGACCCAGCTCACCAACTATGCGGTGCAGACACAGGGCGGTTTCGGCGGCACCGTTGACTTGCGCGGCACAGCGGCCAAGCCTGAGCTGGACGGCCTGCTCGCCCTGAAGCAGGGACTGAGCGGCGAGGGCAAGATTCACGTCCCAGCAGCAGGCATCAACCTGCGTGAGCTGCGGCTGGCGGTGAACGGCGACGGCAGCAGCAATCAGCTCGATCTGACAGCGGGTTCAGGTCAAGGACAGCTGCGGGCGCAGGGCACCGTGTCCCGCAGGCCGGAACAACCGCTGGCCGCCGAATTCACCATCAAAGGGGAGAACTTTCAGGCCGCTGACCTGCCGGAATACAATGTGCTCATCAGCCCGGATTTGCAGCTATTGCACAATGGCAAGGGCACTGCCATCAGCGGCACGATTGTGGTGCCGAAAGCAAAAATTGCCCCAAAAGGCTTCAGCGGCGCAGTTTCCTCATCCAAGGACGTAGTTGTCATTGATAATGGTGGCAAACCGCCAGAACGTAGCCTGCCATTTTCTGCGACTGTCGCTGTGGAGCTGGGAAAGGATGTGGCGGTAGATGCCTTTGGTCTCAAGGGCTATCTTGACGGCGGCCTGAAAATCAATGCCAAGCCGGAGCAGACTGTCACCGCCCTTGGCGCGATTTACCTCCGCGACGCTTTTGTGGATTTTGAGGGTGTCGCTCTCCAGCTCAATGAAGGCCGGATATTCTATCAGGGCGGCCCTATTGACAAACCCGGCCTCGACATCCGCGCATCCAAAACCGTGAACAAGGTTGAGGCAGGCATTCATCTCACCGGCAGCCCCCCGGACGATATGAATATTAAACTCTTCTCCGACACGCCGATGCAGGATTCGGAGATACTCTCCTGGCTGCTCTCCGGCCAGAACGGGGTCTCGTCCAGCCGGAAAGGTGAGGCGGCTCTCTCGCCCGCAGCAGCGGCACTCAGTAAAATAGGCGGCGGAGCATTGCTCAAGTCCGTCAACCCGCTGGCGGCCATCGACATGGAAAAGTTTGTGGATGTGAGCATTGGCGGCGGCAAGGAGGCTTCGGATGTCTCCTTGGTCATGGGCAAGGAGATCTACAAAGACCTGTATATCAGCTACGGCAAGGATCTCACCGGCGAGGGCGGCTCTTTCAGAGCACGCTATGACCTGAAATACGGCTTTTCCGTGGAAAGCGAGACCACTGCCAAAACCACCGGCGCAGATTTGATGTGGTCACTGGAACGATAGACCTCTTGCGTAACTGCCCTGCGTCAAGTGGCTGCATCAAGCATGTGCTTGATGTAGGGGCGAAAAATTTTTCGCCCCTACTGCTTATGCAAGAGGTCTGATGAGCAGTGCCGCATCACGTTTTCGGATAATGTAAGCAGCGGCCATTTCGTACCATCCAACTGTACTTTGGCCCCGCTGAAATGCAGAAGGGGCCTGTTGATATTTTGCAGCAATATCAACAGACCCCAAATTATTTTCAAAAAATGGTCGGGAAGAGAGGATTCGAACCTCCGGCCCCAGCGTCCCGAACGCTGTGCTCTACCAGACTGAGCCACTTCCCGACGTGCTGCCGTCCCAAACGGGACGGCATTTATATACTACGCTCCGCCTTTTTTGGCAAGAGAAAATCTGCGGAAAAAAATCAAGCGACGTTGACGGCTTCAGCCAGCTTGCTGCCTGCCTTGAACTTGGCGATGGTTTTGGCTGCAACTTCGATGGGTGCGCCGGTTTTTGGATTTTTGGTCTGACGGGCGGCACGTTTCACAACAGAGAAGGTGCCAAAACCGACTAAGGTAATTTTATCCCCTTTCACCAAGGCATCAGTGATGCCAGCCAGTGCGCTGTTCAGAGCTTTTTCTGCTGCGGCCTTGCTGATGTCTGCCGCTTCCGCCATTGAGTCAACTAATTCTTTCTTGTTCATCTCTGTTCCTCGCTTCTTTTTTTGCCGTGCCTGCCGTCCGCAGCAGACTCAAAACAGCCAGTTCCTCAACAACGGGCATTTAACAGGATAAAATCCCTCCTGTCAACGCCCATTGAGATCAAGAAATATCTTTTCTGCTCCTGCGCTGCGCAGCTGACCGCGCAGTTTCCGCAATATCGCCAGCGCAGACTGCTGGCCGATGTCCTCTTCCGCGAGCTGAATACAGACCATTTTGTCATCCAGCAGCCGCGCTCGGCAGCCGGAAAACCCTGCGTCAGCCAGCACTTGCTCCATCGCCGCGACCCGCGCCAGCCGCTCTGCCGTAATGGTCATGCCCACACGAAGGCGCGTCGCCAAGCAGGAGCCGGAAGGCCGATTCCATGTATCCAACTTCAACTCGCGGCTCAGTTCCCGCACCTCCGCCTTGCTCAGGCCGCAGTCAGCCAAGGGCGTTTGCACGCCAAGTTCGGCGACCGCCCGCAGGCCGGGCCTGCCTGCCGCGCCCTGCTGAAGATCATCCGCGTGGGTGCCGTCGAGCAGGACAGCTATTTTCTCTTCGGCCAGCAGCTCTAAAAAGCGGCTGTAAATCCGCCGTTTGCATAAATAGCAGCGTTCTGGCGGATTGGCGGTGAAGTCCGGCCACGTCAGCGGCTCAAAATCAAGAATCCGCAGCCGGACAGAACAGCCCTGCCGCTGCGGCCACGACTGCGCCCGTTCCTGCTCCTCGTGTGTTTGCAGGCAGGAGCGGGCGTGGAGGGCCAGCACGTTCTCCGCGCCCAAGGCATCCGCAGCGGCCCGCAGCAGGAGCGAGGAGTCCGCGCCGCCGGAAAAGGCCACGCCGACGCGGCCATATTCCCGCAGCTGCTGGCGGAGCCGCTCCGCCTTGCCGTGGAGCCGCATGGCTACTGTTACTCCTGCGGCTCCGGCTTGTCAAAGGAAAAATCCGCCGAAGGGAAATAATCCACCGGTTCGCCGAGATGGAACTTGCCCTGCTGGATCCAGCTTTTCAGCGTTTCTGCGATCTTTCTTGCGCCTGTGAGCGAGGAGAGCGGCGAGGTCGGCACCTTCTTGCCCGCCACCTCAATTTCGCCGCTTCTGAGCTGGGCGTAGCTGACTTTGCCGTAGGTGCGGGCCACGCCGTTGGTGTAGTCGTAGCCGTAATCAACAATGTGGGTGAAGATTTCCTCGTCCGAAACGCCGGTGAAGCGGGCCATCTCCTCATTCAAAATCGGAATCGGCACGCCAAGACCGACCGCGAGCGAGCAGCCGTAGCCTTGCAGGCTGACTCCGCGCAGCCATTCCGGCGACATCTGCTTGAGATCGCCTTGCACCATCATCGTGCCCGCCGCCCGCATCGGCACGCCGTTTTCACCACGCGGAGCCGCCGGATTGTGCTGCGTGCCTTGGAACGTCACATAACCAACGCCGCCGCCAAGGAAAATGCGCGTGCCGATGCCAATCGTCCGATACAGCGGGTCATTGAGCAGCGGACTGAGCTGGCCCGCGCTGCAATAATTGGCGTTGCGGCAGTTGGGCTTGAGCGTGCCCATGTAGGTGTAGATGATGCGGTCGGAAAAATTGACCGCGCAGTTATAGTTCTGATAGCCGTTGCGCGGATTGCAGAGCAAAGCGTGGGGCAGATCAGCCAAGGTGACTTCCTTGTGCATCTTGGTGTTGGCATAGCAGTCCGTCGGATAGGCCTTCACTTCGATCAGCACCTTTTTGCCCGCCACCAAATCTTCAATCACGTGGCCGCCGCCGTAGCGGAATTCGCCGGGATAAACCTGATTGAGCGGGTCATTCTCGGTCGGCTCAGTCGCGCCGATGTAGGCATCCACTGCCGCCAATCCCGCATAAGCAGGCACCTTGTTGACCCATACTTTCTGGCCTTTGATAGTCGGATTGGTCTGGCCGAAGTTGAAAAAGAGGCCGGACGAGCACATCACCGAAAAGGTGCCGGTAGTCACCACGTCAATCCGGCGGGCCGCCTCCACCGGGCCTTCGTTTCTGACGATGTCCACCATCTCGTCTGCTGTGACCACCACCGCCTCGCCCGCCTTGATCCGGGCGTTGATTTCCGCATAGGTTTTGTTGACCTGAAACGCCTTGCCCTGCTTCTGCACGCTCATCGTTGTTCTCCCGCTTGTGTTCGCGTCAAAGTGAGTCGGTTCAGCCGACCTTGGGCAGATGCTCCAAGGCGGCGCGGATGGCCTCGTCGGGATAATCGTAGTCCTCCAGCTCGCCGCTGAAATAGCGGTCATAGGCCCCCATGTCGAAGTGGCCGTGGCCGGAGAGGGTGAAGAGGATGGTCTTGCTCTCGCCGGTCTGCTTGCAGCGCAGCGCCTCGTCAATGGCGGCGCAGGCGGCGTGGCAGGATTCCGGCGCAGGCACGATGCCCTCGGCTTTGGCGAAGAGCACGCCCGCCTTGAAGGTGGCCACCTGCGGCACAGCCAGCGCCTCCAGCACGCCTTCCTTGCAAAGCTGTGAAACCAAGGCCGAATCGCCGTGATAGCGCAGGCCGCCCGCGTGGATGCCCGGCGGCATGAAGTCATGTCCCAAAGTGTACATCAGCATCAGCGGGGTCAGGCCGACCGAGTCGCCGTAATCATAGGCGTAATGGCCGCGTGTCAGCGTAGGACAGGAAGTCGGCTCCACCGGCACGAGGCGGATATTTTTGCCCGCCGCCTTGTCCGCAACAAAGGGGAACATCATCCCGCCGACATTGGAGCCGCCGCCACAGGGCGCGAAGATCACGTCCGGGTAATCGCCGACCTTCTCCAGCTGCTTCTTGGTCTCCAGGCCGATCACGGTCTGATGCAGCAGCACGTGGTTGAGCACCGAGCCAAGGGCGTAGTTGGTGTCTGCACGGCTGGCCGCCTCCTCCACCGCCTCGGAAATGGCGATGCCGAGCGAGCCGGGATTGTCAGGATCCTGCGCCAATATCTGCCGCCCGGCATTGGTGAGATTGGTCGGGCTGGCAAGCACTTCCGCGCCCCAAGTCTGCATCATCGAGCGGCGGTAGGGCTTCTGCTGATAGCTGATTTTGACCATATACACCCGCACTTCCAGCCCGAACATGCTGCCTGCCAAGGCCAAAGAGCAGCCCCACTGCCCGGCCCCGGTTTCAGTGGAAAGCCGCTTGATGCCGCAGATTTTGTTGTAATACGCCTGCGGAATGGCGGTGTTCGGCTTGTGCGAGCCAGCCGGGCTGACTCCCTCATATTTGTAGTAAATCTTCGCGGGTGTGCCGAGCATGGCTTCCAGCCGGTGAGCGCGGAACAGCGGGCTGGGCCGCCAGAGCCGGTACACCTCCCGCACCTCGTCCGGGATTTTGATCCAGCGTTCGCTGGACATCTCCTGCTCCAGCAGGGGCATGGGGAAGATGGCCGCCATCGCCTCCGGCGGCACCGGCTTGCCGTCCGGCCCCAGATAGGGCGCAGGCGGATTGGGCATATCAGCCACCACGTTGTACCAATGGGTGGGTATCTCAGACTCGTCCAGCAGGATTTTGGTGATGCTCATGGCTCCTCGCGCGCTGTCTTTATAAATGTAACTGAGGGGAATGATCGCCCATCATACAGCAGGCAGCGGCGGCAGGCAACCGTCGGATGCGGAAAGCGCCTCGCGAACGGCGATGCGTCACCGCTTTTTCAGAACTGCAAAAATAGCTGCCACAACAGCAGGCAACGTTTATAAACTTGCCTCATGCGCCTCCATAATCCAAGCGGCATGACATGGTTCTCCTGCAAGCTTTGCGCCGCAGGGGCAGGCCCCTGTCTCGATGTCTGAACAGACAGCCTGCCTTTTGATTCTCAAGATAAACGGCCTGCGGCATGGCCTTGCTGCCAAGAAAAGCTCACCGCTCCCGCAGCTCCTCGTACTTGAGCAGCTCAATCTTTCTGCCGTCCACCCGGATCAGCCCTTCCGCGCTCATGCTGTTGAAGATGCGGGACAAAGTTTCCGGGCTGGTGCCAAGCAGACTGGCAAGCTGGCCTTTGGGAATGTCGAGCGTGACCTGATCGGTGCGGCCCTGCTCTTCTGCTAAATACACCAGATGCGCGGCCAAGCGGCTCGGCACTTCCTTGAGCGAAAGGCTTTCAATCTGATTGGCAAACTGGCGCAGCCGCCGTGCGAGCACCGCCAGCATGGACAGAGCCAAGTCCGGCGAGGTGCTGATTAGGCCGACAAACTCGCGCCGGGGGAAGAAGAGCAGCTCGCTCGCGCTCAGACTGACCGCACTGGCTGGAAAGACTGCCTGTCCGCTGAAGACCGGCACTTCGCCGAACGGCTCGCCGCGCCCAAAGACGTGCAGTATCTGCTCCTTGCCCTCCAGCGAGGTCTTGAAGATTTTCACCTGCCCTTGGCCGACCAGATAGAACCCGGAGGCAGCTTCGCCTTCAAGGAACACCGTCTCATTCTTGGCAAAATGCCGCTCTTGGGCGACAGCGGCCAGCCGGGCCAGCAGCGGCGGCTCCAGCCCTTTGAAGAGCAGCGAATCCTCCAGCAGCAGTTCCCTGCTGGTCAACTGCGGATGCAAGCGGGATGCAATTTTCATTTTTCTTGACATAGGTCAAGGGAAAGGAGTTGTATAACGGGTATCATCTTCCTGCATGAACTCTGAACTTTCAAGCGCGGCTCTGCGCAATTTATTATAAGGAGGAACACCATGTACTGCAATCAATGTGAACAGACGGCCAAGGGAATTGCCTGCACCGCCGCTGGTGTCTGCGGCAAAAATGGAGAGCTTGCAGATATTGAGGATGTGCTGCTGTATGCCCTCTGCGGCCTGTCGCTGTATGCGAATCAAGTGCGGCAGAAGGGCGTTGCCGATCTGGAGCTGGACCGCTTTGTGATGAAGGCGGTGTTCTCCACCCTGACCAACGTCAACTTTGATCCGGCCCGCTTCGCCGCGCTGATCCGTGAGACAGTGGAGCGGCGCGAAGCGCTGAAGGCGAAGCTGGACGGCAAGGACAGCGTCAGCCACCCGGCGGCCTCGTTTGTTCCGGCGGACAGCGTGGAAGGTTTGACCAAGCAAGGAGCAGAACTCAAGTTCATTGAGAGCTTGGACAAGGACGAGAACATCCGCTCGCTCAAGCAGACATTGCTGTATGGCCTGAAGGGCATTGCCGCGTATGCTGATCATGCCGCGATTCTTGGTCAGGAAGACCCGGCTGTGGCTGGCTTCATGTATGAAGCCCTCTCCGCGCTGCTGGCTGAAGGGCTGACCATTGAGCAGTGCGTGCCCGTGGCGATAAAGGCAGGTCAGATCAACCTGCGGGCGATGGAGCTGCTGGACGCGGGCAACACCGGCAGCTACGGTCATCCTGTGCCGACTTCAGTGCCGCTTGGCCATCGCAAGGGTAAGTGCATCCTCGTCACCGGCCACGATCTGCGCGACCTCCAGCTGCTCTTGGAGCAGACCGCAGGCAAGGGCATTGACATCTACACCCACGGCGAGATGCTGCCCACGCACGGCTACCCGGAGCTGAAGAAGCACCCGCATTTCTACGGCCACTTCGGCACGGCGTGGCAGAATCAGCACAAAGAGTTCCCCGAATTCCCCGGCCCGGTGCTCTTCACCACCAACTGCATCCAGAAGCCGAAGGACGAGTACAAAGAGCGCATCTTCACCACCGGCTTGGTTGGCTGGCCGGGTGTGACGCATCTTGAGGGCAAGGACTTCAGTCCGGTGATTGCAAAAGCTCTGGCAATGGACGGCTGGCAGGACGATGCGGAAAAAGGCAGCGTGCTGGTCGGCTTTGGCCGCAATGCTGTGCTTGGCGTGGCCGACAAGGTGATAGCGGCTGTGCAGGGCAAGCAAATCCGCCACTTCTTCTTAGTTGGCGGCTGTGATGGGGCCAAGGCGGGCCGCAACTACTACACCCGCTTTGTCGAGCTGGTGCCCAAGGACTGCGTGGTGCTGACGCTGGCCTGCGGCAAATTCCGCTTCTTTGACCAGCAGCTTG
Source organism: Candidatus Electronema sp. JM (assembly GCF_048287415.1). NCBI lineage: Bacteria > Pseudomonadati > Thermodesulfobacteriota > Desulfobulbia > Desulfobulbales > Desulfobulbaceae > Candidatus Electronema > Candidatus Electronema sp. JM. Next base: position 16,031 of record NZ_JBLWEN010000026.1, on the reverse strand, counting down.
GTGACATCGGCGGTATTCCGCGCCTTTTGGATGTGGGCCAGTGCAATGATGCCTACTCAGCCATTCAGATTGCCGTGGCCCTGTCCAAAGCCTTTAACTGCGGCGTGAACGACCTGCCGCTGTCCATGATCCTTTCTTGGTACGAGCAGAAGGCGGCGGCAATTCTCCTCACCCTGCTCTCGCTCGGCATCAAGGACATCCGCCTTGGGCCGACGCTGCCTGCCTTCATCAGCCCGGCAGTGCTGAATTTCCTCGTCGCCACCTTCGGCATCAGGCCGATTGCAGCCACGCCGGAGGAAGACTTGCAGGCGATATTGGGCTGACAGCTCTCTGGCAGGGGCAAACAATCTTTTGCCCCTGCTTGGCTTTCCTTGAGCCTTCAGAGAGATTCCTCCCGGCGGGCGGAGATTGCGCTCCTGCCCGCTCATTCCTTATTCCCGCTCCGCTGCACATGCGCTTCGCAGCCTAGATCAATGAGCCATGCGCCTTCGGCGTTGCCACGAAGATCATTATCCTCGAAGATGCCGCCTCCTTTGTCACTTATCCAAATACCATATTTACCATTATTAGTAATGATGTTGCGGCGCACAGTTAGATTGCCACCTCCCATGCCGATCGCTATTCCATACATTGCATTAGCAATGATCTCATTATCCTGCAACGTTCCTTTACCTGAGAAACAGGCAATAATACCACTTGTCTTCCCGTTATGAATGCGGTTATGGTAAAGACGTGCGTCTGCATCATCGTGAATTCCTACACACGCACGATCTTGACTTGAGATGTCGCAGTCCTCCATCTCGAACCTGCCTTTAGTGATACTGACACCATATCCTGTTTCGCCAGCTTGCCGTAGAGTCAGGTTAGCAATTCGTCCGATTTTTGCTTGAAAGAGAACTACATCTTTACCAGAAGACTCAATCACAATATCGTCTCGATTGCCGTCACCGATTATTTCAACGGGTTTATCCAGCACAATACTTTCTTCGTATAAACCCGGACGGACAAGGATGCGAGTGCCTGCTTTAACAGCCTTGAGCGCATCCGTGATGGTTGCATAATCGCCTCGGCCTTTTTGATCCACAATCACAGTTGGTGACTGCACCGAAGCAGCACGAGCAGACTCCTTCTTGCTGCGATGCAATGCTGCGGCAATCTGCTGGGCCATCTTGGCAAGGGACTTGCGCACCTGCTGCGATGAGAACTCTTCATAGCGCAATTCACGCCAATCAGCATACTGCCGCGCTGCGATAACCTGAGCCAACTTGTCGTGCTTCAGTTCTTCTTTGTCCTCCAAGACAAGGCAGTTGACATAATAGACCGGCAGGATGAGATCATCTCGGCCCAGCTCTTTTTCCCGCTTGAGAAAACGCTCCAGCTCGTCACGGCAATACGCGCTGTTGAAGAATGACGGCGTGATGATTGGCAGCAGAAAGGTGGTTGCCGCCAGCGAATCGTTGATGCGCTTCTCCCATGGCTGGCCCCAGACAATATCCTTGCGGTCTTGAAATATCTCAAAGGCTTGGCCGGTGTGCATCCGCACCTCGCCGCTGAGACGCTCGCGGAGCTGAGTTAAGCGGCCCTGCTCATGCTGGTCGTCCAAATTCGCATAGCTCAGAAAGGCAAGTGGTGCTTGGCTCAACTCAATTTCCTCCGCAGGGTTGATAAATGCTTGTTCGTGCCGCAGCCGTATCCTACCTATATTTCTGCTCTCTTGCAAGCGGTTCAGGCTGCGCCGCCGCAGGCAGTTTTTATCCAGCTCTTGACACAGATCAAGGGAATGAGGTTTGCTTCTTGCTACTATCCTTACACCGACTCAAAGAGGACAGGCAGTCATCCCAAGGAGGACAATCATGCAATGCCCCGGACAGGACAGCCGCTACTGGAGCGGCGAAGCGGTCTTTGAAAGCAAATGCCCGCACTGCGGCCAAGCAGTTGAGTTCTTCAAGGACGACAGCCAGCGCCCCTGCCGCAGCTGCGGCCACAAGCTGCTCAATCCGAAGATGGATTTCGGCTGCGCCTCCTACTGCCCCTACGCCGAGCAGTGCCTTGGCTCGCTGCCGCCTGAGCTGGCCGCAGCCAAGGGCCAGCTCTTCAAGGATAAAGTCGCTGCGGCCATGCGCAGCTATTTCGGCAGCGACAGCAGGCGCATCAAGCACGCTGAGGCGGTGGCCGAGCAGGCCGAGAGTATTGGCAAGGCGGAAAGCGGGACGGACATGCTGGTGATCATCGCCTGCGGCTATCTGCACGATATCGGCATCAAGGAGGCGGAGCGCAAGTTCAATTCCTCGCTCGCCCGCTACCAGCACAGCGAAGGGCCGCCGGTGGCGCGGGAGCTGCTGACCGCGCTCAAGGCGCAGCCGGAGCTGATTGACGAGGTCTGCGACATCATCGGCCATCACCACAGCCCGCGTGAGACTGAGACGGTCAACTTCAAGGTGCTCTATGACGCGGATTTGATTGTCAACATGACTGAGGAGCATCAGGACAAGCCGCTCTCGCAGCAGCAGTTGGACAAGGTGATCAGCGTGATGCTGACTGAGGCGGGCAAAGCGCAGGCCAAGGCCGCCTTGCAGCGGTTAGTGCGGAGCTGAATCATGCCAAATGACTGCTGCATTGTCATCACCACCTTTGCCGACGACGCAAACGGCCAGCAGATCATTGACGCGCTACTGGCGCAACGGCTGGCCGCCTGCGTGCAGGTCATGCCGATTCAGAGCTGGTACCGCTGGCAGGGCAAGGTCAACTGTGATGCGGAAAAGCTGGTGCTGATCAAGACCACGCGGTCGCTGTACAGGCAGGTGGAGGAAGTCATACGGACGAATCATGCCTACGAAGTGCCGGAGATCATGCAGGTGCCGGTGGAAAACGGCTTCTCCGGCTATCTGCGCTGGATTACTGCGGAGTGCCAACAACAGCCCCCAACAGGAGGGGAATCATGAAGCGGAAGATCATTGAGATTGACGAGGAACTCTGCACTGGCTGCGGCGAGTGTGTGCCCAATTGTGCCGAAGGCTCGCTGCGGATTGTGGACGGCAAGGCTAAACTGGTGGAAGACAAGCTCTGCGACGGCCTTGGCGCCTGCCTTGGCCATTGCCCGCTTGGCGCGTTGAAGATCATTGAGCGGGATGCTGAGGACTTTGATCAGGCGGCGGTGGATGCCTTTTTGGCCGCCGAGGGCAAGCAGGCGCACAGCCATTGCCCGTCCGCGCAGCTCAAGACGATGCAGCCCTGCGCCTGCGAAAGTGCCAACGCGCCTTCAGCGCAGCAGGGCGGCGCACTCAGTCACTGGCCGGTGCAGATCAGGCTGGTGCCGCCGTCCGCGCCGTTCTTGGAGAACTGCGACCTGCTCATTGCTGCGGACTGCACGGCAGTGGCCTACGCCAGCTTGCACCACGACTTCCTGCAAGGCCGCAAAGTGATGATGGGCTGCCCCAAGTTCGACGATCAGCAGCTCTATGTGGACCGCTTTACCGAGCTGTTCAAGACGAGGAAGCTAAATAGCGTGACCATCCTGATCATGGAAGTGCCGTGCTGCGGTGCCATGATCCAGATCGTTAAGGCGGCATACAGCCAAGCGCAGACTGCGGTGCCGGTGCGGCACGTGGTGGTCTCCACGGAAGGAAAGGTGCTTGCTGATGTGCCGTGGCAAGCTGCTTAGGGCTGCTGCTGTTCCTTTTTGAGCTGCTTGAGTTTTTTTTGCAAAGCCTCATTGCTGGGCTGAATCAGCAGAGCCTGCTCATATTCTTCAATCGCCCGGTAGGTGATGCCTTTACCTTTGTAGTAATCGCCAAGATAAATATGAAAGGGAGCGTAGTCCGGCAGGCGGCGGATGCCCTCGCGCAGCACTTCCACCGCCTTGTCTCCTTGCTTCTGATGATAGCTGTACACTTGCATGAACCAGTACGGCTGCGGTTTTTCTTCCTCCTGATCAAGATAGTCCAGCGCACGCTCGGTGAAGAATCCAGCGTCTTCCTCGTTGCCTGCGCTGCGGGCAAGATTGGCATAGCCCAGCCACGCTGAGGTGAGCTGCGGCAGAATGACAATTGTTTCAGCCCGGCTGAACTGGTATTCAAGCAACAGCGGATACATGGGTTGCAGCAGACGGGGATCACGCCGCAACTCCTGCCGAAGAAGTTGCATAGCCTTGACCCTGCGCCGCTGCGACAGTTCAAACCCTGCCCAGACTCTCAGCGGCACTTCCTTCAGCCGCGCTCTGAGATAGCCCGTCTCAAGCAGCATGCTTCCTGCGCTGGGGTCAGTCTTGGCCAAGGCCAGTCCGGCAGCTTGCAGATAGGTTCCATTCAAAGGATCAAGAACGATCGCGTGGCTGTAGAGCTGCTGGGCCAGCTCAGGCTGCTGCTGATACTGCCGGATATTGGCCAGTCCGTAGGGATAACTGCCGTCAAAGGGCGCATTCTTTGCTGCTTCCTCAATCAGTTCAGCCATTCTGGCTAGCTTTTTATCCTGCTCAATGTTTTGATTCTCTGACACCAGATGCGCCCGCTCGTAGTGCCGTGCGGCCAAGATGTCGCCGCCGTGCAGCCGCAGCCCAGCCAGGAGCAAGATTGCCGCAGCTATGAAGGCCAGCGCGTTGGCTTTGCCCGGCGCGGCTGCCGCAGCAAGCAGCGTGGGGCGGTGCCGGTACTGCTCGCGGGTGTGCCCTGCTGAGACCAGCAGGCCGCAGAGGAAGAAAAAGTACAGCCCATTAGCCCAGTTGTGCAGATTGAAATCAGTGATGCTGAAGAAGAGCAGCCCGCCGATGCCGCTGAAGGCGGCGAGGGCAGTCAGGACAGCCTGCCGCTCATGACGACGGAAGAGCTGCCGCCAGCCGCTGCGCAGCACCGCCATGATAAACCATGCCGCCAGCAGAAAGCCAATCAGGCCGCCGTCGGTGAGCAGTTCGATGAAGTCATTATGAGCATGGTCATAAACCAAGCTGTCGGCAAAACTTTTATAGAGGGGAAAAACATCAATGAAGGTGCCAAACCCGGAGCCGGTGACAAGATGTTGGGGAATGATTTTGACTGCGTCATTCCAGATGCGCAGCCGTCCATCTTGAAGGCTGCCGGAGGCGGTGTCAAAGACCCGGTCGAATCTTTCCAGAATCGTTGACCAGCTAAACCAGCCGCTGGCCAGCAGCAGGCCGCAAAGCAGAAATAGCAAAGTCAGCGGTTGGATCTTTTTCTGACTGCGGGCGAGCAGAAGAAAGAACAGCAGCAGGGCAAAGGCAAGACTGAGAAGACCGCCGCGTGACTCGGCAAGCAGGACGGAAGCGATGACCACAATCAGGCCAAAGCCGAGAAAAAGATGGAGATTGGCCCCAGAGCCGGAAAAAAGATGCAGCAGCCGTTCCCGAAAGGATGCCTCCTCGTCGGCAATGGGCCGGTGGAGAAGAAAGAGGGCCAACAGCAACGGGCAGGTCATAACCATGAAGCCCGCATACTGATTTTTATAAATCCACGGGCCGAACGAGCCGACACCGCTTTTCATCTCCCGCACCCAGAACAGGGTGTTTGGAGCTGCGGCCCGTTGGAGCATAGCGGCAATGGCGATGAACAAGCAAAGACCAGCGATGCTGCTGACTGTAACAGTAAGCCTGCGGCTGCTGGTCAATAGCTGCACCGTCAGGACGTAGAACAGTCCATAGGTGGCGAAACGCAGTCCTTCCAAGAGGGTGGACTGCCGATTGACGGTCAGGGGTATCCACGTGTCCGGTGGCAGTAGGTCAAGTACCGGCTGATACGCTGCCGCTGTGCCGGACGCAAGCTGCCGCACCCAAGAGAAGGGCAGCGGAATGCACTGAAGAAAAATCCACCCCAAGCAGAGCAGCAAAGGCAGCAAGGCGGGAATTTGATAAAATACCGCCTTGCGTTTGCCTAAAGGGAAGAAATAAGATACTGCCGCCAGCGCGGTCAACAGCTCGGCAGTGACTGTTGACCATGTTTCGGTGGTGCCAAACGCCAGCGGGGCAAAAAACAGCAGAACAAGAAACAGGGCAAAAGCCATCGGCTGGAATTACGCCTCCTGCTTTTTGTCGTCTTTCTTCTTCGTCTTCTTGCCTTCGGCCTTGTAGCTGCTGTAGTAGCTGCTGTAACCGTAACGCGAATAGGAATAATATCCGTAATAGCCCTTGTCCGCATGTTTCTTCTTCAAGCGGTTGAGGACGATGCCCAGCAGATGACCATGTCCCTCACGCAGCCGTTTAATACCGCTGTCAAGCATCTCATAGGTGGTTCGGCCAGCATGAACCACCACCACGGTGCCGTCAGCAATCGGCGCAAGGGCAAGACTGTCTGTCACCTGCTGCACCGGCGGCGAGTCGAGCAGGACATAATCGAACTGTTCCTGCATGTTCTTCACTAACTGCGCCATTCTGGCGGAGTTGAGCAATTCAGCCGGGTTGGGCGGCACTGGCCCGGAGGTGATCACGAAAACTTGGCTGTCAGGCACCTGCTGGATCAGCGTCTGTTTCTCATCAACATTGCCGGAAAGATAGTTGCTGAGACCATAGGTGTTGATAATGCCGAACATCGAATGCTGGCGTGGGCGGCGCATGTCGCAGTCCACAATCAGCACTTTTTTGTTGTTCTGCGCCAGAATGTGCGCCAAGTTTTTGGTGGTGGTGGATTTACCCTCCTGCTGCACCATACTGGTCATCAGCACGACCTTGGGAGGCCGCTCCGGCGTGGACAGAAGCAGGCTGGAACGGATCAGGCGGTAGCTCTCCGCTGTCGGCGACAGCGGATTGTCACGGACAAAGGTCTCAATGTTGCGCTTCTTCGGATTCACATCCTCAATTGAGCCTAAGACGGTCAGGCCGTAGCGCTCCTCAATCTCTTTGCCGGAACCGACAGTGTTGTCCAGGTAATCTAAGAAAAAGATCAGACTGAGACCGCTGCCTATGCCAGCCAACAGACCGGCCATCAGCGACATCTTTTTATTTGGTTTCGACGGCCTATTCGGCAATTCTGCTTTCTTGACGGCCCAAATCTTGATATCAGCAGCTTGGGTGGTGACATCCGTCTTTTTAATGCTGGAGGACAGAGCTTCAAATACTGTCCGGTTCATCTCCTTGTTCCGGTTCAGAATCGAATATTGCACGAACCGTTCATTGAGGGTCTGCAATTCGGCCTTGGTCTCGTTCACCATCACCGAGATATCCCGTACTTTTGCCTTGGCCAGCTCGTAAGAATTTCTTGCTGCGGCGGTGATCCGGTCAATTTCTGTCCGGCGTTCCCGTTGCAGCACCCGCTGTTCGTCCAAGGCCTGCTGCATAGCCGGATGCTTCTCGCCGTATTTGGCAGCCAGCTCCCGTACTTTCTGTTCCGCTGTGACCATTTTGGTGCGCAGATCGCGGAGCACTGTATTTTCAGCAAAAAGAGGGATGGTCTCTAACAAGGTGTAATCTTTGCCCGCCCGTTCAATCTGCCGGTACATCGCCTCCTGTTCCTTTTCCTTGGTCTGCGCGTCAGACAGCTCTTTGCTGAAACTGGAAAGGCGCTCCGGCAGGACGGTCATTTTATTTTCCACGGTGACAATCTCATTGTCCCGCATGTACTTTTGCAGATTTTGCTCAGATGCCTCCAGCTTTTTTTGCTCTTCCTCAGCTTTGGCCGTCATCCATTGCAGCGCGTTGCGGGCAGTGCTGGTTTTGAGATCCAAGGTCTCATCAATATAGGCCTGCACCAAGCCATCTGCCACGAGCTGGGCAATCTCAGGCTTTTTATGGGTGAAGAACACATCCGCAAGCTTCGTGTTGCGCACCGGCTTGACATCAATGGCTGCCTGAATCATTTCCGCAATTTTTTCCGCATCGCTTTCCGGCACCGCTGTAATCTGTTCCACGCCATTTTTTTCATCGGGCGCGGCGGCTTCCTCCTTCTGGCCCAGATACGAGCTGAACAGCCCCTCCAACGCGGCTGCCGTATCCTTAACAAAAGAAGACAGCCCTTCCATAGCACCGCTGATCAAACCAGTGGACGCGGTTTGCGTCTGCTGGAGAAAATAATGCCGGTATTTGGTGTCTAATTGAAGATTCTTAACCACCCGCAGAGCGACATTTTCACTGCAGATCATTTCAAACTGGGTCTGCTGAAAGTTTGGATCCCAGCCTGCATAAGGTGAACCATTGACACCTTCAATTCGACCTGTATCAAAGTTTTTATCAATCAAAACTCTGGTGGATGCCGTGTAAAGCGGTGTGGTTGAATACACAGAGAGCAGTGCGGCAAGAACGCAGATACTGATGAGAGTCAGCAGCAGTCCTTTGCGCTTGGAGACTATGCGCAGATAATCGCGCAAATGCAGGCTCCGTTCCTGTCCTTCAAAAGAATCTTCAGGAGGCATGTATGAAAAATAAAAAGGAGGGGGATAAAAAACAGCTAACCAAGCGCAGCGGAGCAGCGCAACACGTCAGAAGAAACTTTCCGGCACTTCAATGACATCGTCTTGAAGTACCTTGGCATCCACGCTTACATCTTCCATCACTTGCTTTTTTCCATCAACAATTCTGGTGATTTTGACATGAGATTCAGAAGCCATGCCTGTAAATCCACCGGCTAAGGAAACTATTTTCAGCACAGTGACATTTTTTGTCCACGGATAGGATCCTGGCTTTTTTACTTGGCCAGTAATATAACAAACTGGCGGCTCACCTTTGGCCACAGAAACAGTTTCGCCGCCAAGAATCGGAATATTGCTGGCCGCGTCACCATCTTCTATCAGTTTTTTCACCTCGATATTGATAACTTTTTGTCCATTTTCTGTTTCACGAGTCACTGTGATGGTGTCGCCTGCTTCTTTGTGAAGCCCTCCTGCCTTAGAAATCAGCTCCAGCAAGGTGGTTGGCCCATTTAATTCAATCAGGCCAGGCTTATTGAACGGACCCAGCGCAGCAACTTTTTTGCTTCTGAATTCTTCAATATAAATTTGAACCTGCGGTTTGACAATATACCCGTCTGCCAGTTTGCTTTCTATCTTCTTCGCCGCCTCTGAAGTTTTTATACCGCCGACCTGCACGGTTCCAATCAAAGGAAATTCTATGCTGCCGGTTTCAGAGACTCGGACTTTTGTTTTCAGCTCATCGTGATCAAACACCGTAATAGAGAGCACATCCCCTGGACCTATCTGATAATCTTCAGCAATGGATATTGACACACGCAGCAGAAGGCAAGAAAACAGCATGGCTGCCAAAATGGCCTTGCCAAGATTCCTTGAGTGACATGAGAGCGACATAATTTCCCTTGCTTGCAAAACAGGTTTGATGGAGAAGAAAACACCTGCGCCTGCTTTGATGCGCAAAACGCAGGTGATGTTGCAAAAAAAGCTGCTTAGAACGAACCTCGCACACCGAAACCGATGGTGGTGGTGTCGTAATCCAGTGCGTCGTAATTGGAATCCTTCGTGTCGTAGCTGCAATACGCATTCAGGAACAGCCATTTGTTGACCGCAAACTGCAATTCCGGCTTCAAATACCACCGATCGTCACTGCGGGTGTCGCCGCTGAACTGATTGTAGTCGGAGGTCTCATAGACAAAGTTGACATCGCCGCGCAGCCGCTCGGTGAAACGATGGTCAAGGGCCAGCCGGAAGGCCAGAACATCTTTACTGAGAGCTTGAGCGCTGTCTGACTGCTCAATGCTGTACTTGCTGTTCAGGAGAAGGCTGGTTTTATAGGTCGCTTGCCAGATGCCCTGCGCTTCAAAGAAGAAAGAAGAAGCACTGTCATCCATCTTGACATTAGGCAGCGCATCATAATCGACTTGCTGATAGCCTCCTTTGGCCATCAGCGTGGTTTTGACAGTTGCCTGCCAATTGACACCAAGACCAAAGAAATTATTGTCGTTGTCCGCCATCTTCTTGGTGTCATACTCTGCCATCAAGTACTGATACTGCACAAAAAAGTTGGTTTTGTCGCTGTACTCGTAGTACGCCGCGATGTCAAAACCATTGTCCGTGCGGTTCATGAACTCGTTGATGACATCATCATATTCCAAAAGGAAGTTTCTATATCCGCCTTTGACAGAAAATCTGTCCTCGGAATACCATGCTGCGCCTAAGCCGAAGATATTGGAATTGTACACCCGGTCATTGTCCGAGGTCGCTTCAGCGAGGTTGAAAATGTCTTGGCTGTGGGTGTATTTGTCCAGCAACTGAAGAGTGATCGGATCAGATGGTTTAAACTGGACCAGCGCATCAATATCCCCTTCCGCATGATTCAGGTCCGAATCTTCAGAATAGGCCAAGAAATCAATAGTTCCAGCCAAATACGCCTCAAGCTCGTTTGCTTGGTCTGTATCCGGCAGAGAATACTGCATACCCCCGATCGCTGTGTTGTCCGCCACAATTTGGAGCGGCTTTTTCGAGCGTCTCGGCAAGGTCAGCCAGACTGACGGAGATATCTTGGTCAGGAAGTTCTCCTTGGTATTGTTGGCGGTGTTGTAGAGGTTGTCCGTCCATTCCTCTTTTGCTGCCAGAGCGGCATGAAGATAGCCGTTCTTGAAGCCGAAAACATAGCCTTCGTCCGAAGAATCAGCCGCTTCGCCATCTCCCGTCTGTTCAGCCCCTGAGGCGGTGGCGGCACCGCTGTCGTCAACTGCTGCAGCCTCGCTTTCCGGCGCAGCTGCATCCTGAGCTGGCGCAGCATCTTCCGCCTTCACTTGGGCTGCGCAAAGCAGAAGCAGCAGACCAGCGATTTGATATTTTTTCGTCATAATTCTCCTCACTTTTGGTTATCTATTGGGGCTGGGATTTTTTTCCTCGTCCCTGCGTGTTTCAATCAATGTGGAAGCATTGCCAGTTTGCTGCTGCTGCGCTGGCTGCGCCGCAGGGGGTTGAGCAGGAGGGGCTGAACCTCCTGAACGATTGCCGTTATCCGCCAACTTTTCTTTCTCTACATCCCGGTCCTGCAACGCCATCTTTGACGAGCACTCTTCAATGCTCTCTTGCAGCGCCTTGTTGATTTCGTCTGGAGCAACGCCGAGCTTGCTGGCCGTCTCCTGCACCAAATCACGATTCACGGAAGCGCAATACAGCGACTTCATAGACATCTTGACGCTAATTTTTTCTCTGTTTTTCATCACATGGGCCAGAATATCCTCTGGCTTAACATTGTCGGCAAGGGCGTTTGTAACCGCCACGTCAAGGCCGAATTTATCGTAATCCTTAACGAATTTTTCAGACCATTCTGCCGCTAGAACCGGTTGGGCAAGCATCGCCAAGAGGAATGCCGCGCAACATGCTTTTTTCATTTTTTGCTCTCCTTTTCCTTGCAAAGATAAAAAATCCTACTGTCTGTTCCTGCCTATCTATACACCTCCATCGCGAGAAGTGCAATTTTTTTTATACGCAGAACGTTTTTTTTAAGAGTTAGGAGTTACGCCGCACCTGATGGCAGACTGCCGCAACGCTTCAACGCCAAGAGGGCAGTGGGTGAAATCCGTTGATTTATATTTTTTCAATATAGTTAGTCAACTGGCAGACAGCACTTGCAGTCCGTCCGCAGCAGGGCAGTCAAATTGATACCTGACACGGCTCGTTTGTGTTTTCCTGACCAATGACGAGTCATCGCAAATCAGAAAGCCTTCTGTCACATCAACATGACCCCGGACTTCCAGCCAACGCCGACCTGCGCCCGGAAAAAACCGATGCAATTGACGGGTGAACGCGTCATGCGACAGGCTGTCTGTTTCATCAGGCTGAACACGTTGCGCTTCCACGCAGCTATGTTGCCAATTTTTTGACAACTGCGGAACTTCTATTGCATTCACAGTCCACTATATTTTAATCTGACCGCTAAGTTCCTTTTTCTGACGCGCCAGTACCTTGGTGCAATACGAAAAACAAAGTAAGCTCCCTCTGTGGACAACACGCTGGAGGAACAGCGCGTTTCCTCTTTCGCGGGGCGAACCGACCTTGTCAGTTCGCCCGCCGCTCTTTGCATCATTCATTTTTTTGGAGGGAAAATGGATTCGGCAATGGTGTATTCATGCGGGTGTGCAAGCAGTTCCTACGCTGACCGCTGTCTCAGCGCACTGGAGGGGGCAGGTGTGCAATTCAAAGGAGTATCGTCGGCAAAGGACAGCCGCCGCCGTTCAGTCCTGCTTTTTGAAGAACCGGACGAAGAAGTCAGTCGTTTTCTCCATGAGGCGGGCGGCCCAGAAACGAAGCGGGTGATTGCTGTCAGTTTGGCCCGGCCTTTAGGCAACAGCGAGGTTTCCGGCCTGCTGGCAACCGGAGCAGCAGATGTGCTGATCTGGAAAGACAGCGAGCAGAACGCTCTTGCCGGACGGATCAAAGCCTTGCTCGACCGCTGGGCCACGGTGGACGAGCTGCTTGATTCCAGTTGGCTGCAGCAGCAATTAGTAGGCGGCAGCGCGTGCTGGCGGGCGAAACTGCGGGAGCTGGTCGAGGCCGGACGCTTCACTGATTTCCCGGTGCTGCTGACCGGTGAGAGCGGCACAGGCAAGGAGCTGGCCGCCCGTCTGATTCACGAGCTGGATCAGCGTGCCAAAAAGGGCGGATTTGTCGTGGTCGATTGCACGACTCTCATCCCGGAGCTGGCAGGCAGCGAGCTGTTCGGCCACGAGAAAGGCGCGTTCACCGGCGCGAAGGGGCCTTTGCACTGGCGGATAAGGGCACGCTGTTCCTCGACGAGATCAGCGAGCTGCCACTGCCGCTTCAGGCCCAGCTCCTGCGGGTGATTCAGGAGCATTCCTACAAGCGGGTCGGCGGCAACACCTGGCAGCAAAGCGAGTTCCGCCTGATCTGCGCCACCAACCGCAATCTGGAAGAGGAAGTTCGGCAGGGCCGCTTCCGGGCTGATTTGTATTACCGCATCGCCGGACTCACCTGCGCTCTGCCGCCGCTGCGGGAGCGGGCCGAGGACATCTTGCCCTTGGTGCAGCATTTCATCCGCGAGCTGCGGCCAGATGAAGCCGTGCCGGAGATGGACGAGGCAGTGCGGGCGTATTTCCTCTGCCACAATTACCCCGGCAATGTGCGCGAGCTGAAGCAGCGGGTGATGCGCCTGCTGCACCGCTACGCAGGCGGCGGTTTTCTCAGCATCGGCTGCATCCCGCCGAATGAGCGGGCCGCCGCAGGCAAAGGGCTGAAGGAAATCGGGCAGACGGCGGAGGATTTGGCGGTGCGGATCGCCGTGGAGGATGCTGGGGGCAGCCTCCAGAAGGCCGCGCAGATGCTTGGGGTGAGTGACCGCGCCTTGCAGCTGCGCCGCGCCAAGGAGAAGCAGGCTTCCGCCGCTGTCCTCATGATGCCGTCTGCCCGATCAGCCGAAGCAGGTTGCCGTCGAGAATAAGGTCCTCGTCCGCAGGCGGCAGCCCCAACGCATAAACCTTGGCCAATTCCAGGCCCGGATGCAGCCAAGGGCCGTCGGAGCCGAAAAGAATTTTTCCGGCTCCGGCCCGCCGCGCCGCCTCGGCCAACAAGTCGAAGCGGCGCACCCCGGCGGTGTCGGTGTAAATATTCGCATGGCGGGCCAAGTGGTCAATCAAAGCCACCTGCGCCCGCCAGTCGTCGCCGAAGCTGCCCAGATGCGGGATGATGAAGTTCACATCCGGGTATTCCTCGGCCAGCAGCTCGCAGACTGCGACCTCGCCGGTCACGTCATACAGCACCGGCAGCGAGAAGGCGCGGGCCGCCTCGCAGATTTCCCGGCTGATCGGCGCGTCGTGCCGGTGCGCCTTGATGCCGACAAAGCCGAATTCCTCCACCGCCTGCCGCACCATCGGCAGGATGCGCCCCTTGTCCCGCGCCGCATGAACGAATGCGAAGCCGAAGAAGCGTTCCGGCTTGGCGGCGATGATTTTGGCCACCTCGCGATTGACAACGGCGTAGTCAGAAGTCAGCACTGAGAACAGCACGGTCCGGCTGATGCCCGCTTTTGCCGCCCGGCGCAGATAGTTATGCAGCGGCGCGGCAGTGTCCCACGGCCCGGTGAAGCCGTCGCCTTTTCCGGCGTGGCAATGGCAGTCTAGGATCACAGCACCGCCGCTGTGGTGTTGCTCGGTTCGAGCACCTTGAGCCCCATGTCAAGCCTGACTTGCCTCGTGTGAGGCAGCACATGGCGCATGTGAGAGCCGATATGATCCATGTGCGGGCGTATTTGCCGAAGACAAGGGCGGCAATATTGATCTTGCTGATAGTTAAACAAAATATGAATATCAAGCACCGGCTGGAAAGGAAGAAAAATCATCTTCGTATTCTCTGGAAAAATATAATTTCATGTTTTTTTCTGTGCGGGCCTTATTTTTAAGATACGGTTTTTCATTTGCTTTTATATATCGACGCATCTTTCGAGCGAATTCTTTAATTTCACCTGGCTTGGCAGACTTGTTATTTTTGAAGAAAAACCACCATTTTCTATTATATCCGTTATTGTGGATCAATTTATGATAATCTTTTTGCAGTGGCTGATTCATATCAGAATTTTCTATTATCATTTTTACTAATTTTTCTGTTCGAGGATGCCTCAAAAATTCCTGTGGAATCAAATGGTGAGTTACTTCATCTTCTAATTCCCAGTTATATTCATATATAAAAGGCTCTGCTTCAAAGGCAAGCATACCCTCTCCTTCCAGCAGCTCAGGCTCCACCGCCGCCTGACCGCCTTCAGCCCGCAACGCCTCCTCAGTGTCCGGCCCCACCAGCCCAGTGACAGGCAGCCCCTTCCGTTCTTGGAACATCCTGACCGCGCTGCGGGTTTCCCGGTTCATGATGCCGTCCACCATCAGCCGCAGGCCAAGAGCGCGGTTGAGCGTCTCCTGCACCCAGCGGACGTGCTCGGAAGAAAGAGCCTGCGCCGGAGCATTGGCGAAGCTGCCTTCGCCGCCTGCGTTGCCGCTGGAGCTGGACTGCCCGGACGGACGGCGGTCATCTGCTGGCGGCGGAATCTGCGGAAGGAGCGGAATTCTGCTTGGCTTTCTCAGGGATGACGCAATGCGGGGCGACATTCCCTTTGCCCGTGCAACCCTTGGCCGGGATTGTTTTCCACGGACAAATCCTTCCTCCATATCCATCTCATCAGCCAGCGGCGCATATTCAAAATTCTCAAGTTCCAGATTGTCAAAGGTCTCCGGGGTGTAAGCAAGCAGATTCTTCATGGTCGTATATCCTTTCTGACTCGTGTCAGTTGTTCGCAAGATGATGGACAATTTCTGTTAATGAACACGCCGCCTGCTCAATCTCCCACGGCTCATGCTCCGCCGTGATCAAAAAACTGAGCTGGGCGGGCCGGTTTTTTCGTGCCTGATGCAGCACTGTGCGGATGCCCTCAGCCTCCAGCCGGGCATGAACCGCCGCCGCATCAGCAATGAGCGGGGTCTGCACCGGGAACAGTCCGCCCTTGACCGGAATGCCGGAACAGTGCAGCAGCGAGCGGAACTGCCGCACCCGCTGCGCCAGCCGCTGCCGGAGCCGTGCGCCCCAGTGCTGATTGAGACGCAGGGCGTGATCCGCCGCCGCCACTGCCGCTGCCGACGGCGGACTGCAATGCACCCGGCAAAGACTCCGCTCTTCATAAGCGGACGGCCTGCGGTCAGCGTGCGCCAAGGCCGCAGGCAGCAATGCGGGTGGCGCATTCCCAGATACAAGGCTGAAGTGAAATCCAGCATTCCGCCTGCGCGGACTCATTCGCCCTGCTCGTACTTGATCGCCCGCAGGCGGCTGACGCGGCTCGTCTGCTGCGGCCTTGGCAAAGCGGCGTAGCCTTGTCCTGCCGGAGCGGCAATCGCCTGGCGGCGGGGCGCGGTCAGCGCGGCAGGCTGCCGGGATTGACCTGCAAGCCTGCGCTGAAGCAAGGCCGAAGGCTGGAGATAGCGCACCTCAGACTCGCGAGTGTCCGTGACCTCGTTCATCAGATCAACGCCGGTGACCGCCAAATATCCGTAGAGATATAGCTGAAGCACTATAAAATGACACCATACTGAACCACACAAAACAGATGGCCTATTCAATAGATTTTCGTCGGAAGGTTTTGGAGATTAAAGAGCGGGATGGCCTGAGTTTGGAGG
>NZ_JBLWEN010000025.1:0-33258 GCF_048287415.1 Candidatus Electronema sp. JM | reverse complement strand
GCCTGAAAGAGGCTGTGCTGGCTGATGCCGAGCTTGGCCCGCAGCTCCACGCCGACGAGCTGGAGCTGCTTGATCACCCGGAACGCTACACCGGCAGCGCGGTCGAGCTGGTGGACAGGACGGCGGCGCTGCTGCGTGGAACGTTGTTGCCCTGAACATTTGCACTTCCCTTATTAAAACATGAACACCTTCCTTCTTGACGACATCCTGCGCGGCTTCCTGCGCGAAGACTTGGAGCACGGCGATATCACTACCGAATCTATTTTTTCTGGTCATGAGTTTGGCTCCGCTGTGTTTCGGGCACGGCAGCCGTTGATTGCCGCTGGACTGGAGACGGTCGCCGCCCGTGTCTTTCACCTGCTGGACGGGCAGCTGGTCTGTGCAGAAATGGCGGCGGACGGTCAGCGCGTCGCCGCAGGAGAAGTGCTGCTGCGGGTCAGCGGCCCGGTGCGGAGCATCCTCCAAGGGGAACGGGTGGCCCTCAATCTTGTTCAACGGCTCTGCGGCATCGCCACCCTGACCCGGCAATATGTGGAGGCGGTGCAGGGATGCAAGGCCGCAATCGTGGACACTCGCAAGACTACGCCCGGCCTGCGTCTGCTGGAAAAATACGCTGTGCGCTGCGGCGGCGGGCGGAACCACCGCTACAGCCTGAGCGACGGCGTGCTGATCAAGGACAACCACATCGCCGCCTGCGGCTCAATCAGCGAGGCAGTGCGGCGGGCACGGGCTGCTGCGCCGCACACAATCACCATTGAGGTCGAGACCGACACGCTGGCGCAGGTGGAGGAATGCCTGGCCTGCGGCGTGCCGGTCATCATGCTCGACAACATGGACGTGCCAATGCTGCGGCAGGCGGTGGCACTGATCGCAGGTCGGGCGTTGATTGAGGCTTCCGGCGGAGTGAATCAGCGCACGGTGCGGGCCATCGCCGAAACCGGCGTTGATCTCATTTCGGTCGGCGCACTGACGCATTCGGCTCCGGCCTGCGATATAGGCTTAGACTGGAGCGGCGCAGTTCATCCGGCGTGTTGACATTCCGCCACGAGCGGCGCAAATGGACAGGCGGCTGCACGACACAGATTCCGGTCTGACCAGCCAGCCGGTTCAGACTGGGCGGGCCAGAGGCTGCCAGCTTCTCCAGCAAGGGCAGGCAGCGGCTGTCATACCAAGCCAGCAGCGGCTCCAGCGGGCCGTCCTCGTCTAACTGGGGCAGCACCGCCAGCCTGTCTGGCCTGCGCTGGGCCAGCAGCCAGCTAAGAGCTTCCGGCTGGACATCAGGCAGATCGCAGGCCATGACCAGCCAAGAGACCGTCGGCTGCCAGCGCAGCAGGGCTACGATGCCTGCCAGCGGCCCAGCCAAACCCGGCGCGTCCGGCACACGAGGCAGGCTTGCCAGCGCGCTTGGCAGCTCTCCTGCGCCAGACAGCGCCACCTGCTCGACCTTGAACGCAAGTTTTGCCGCCGCCAGCTCCAGCCACGTCACCCCATCCTGCTTGATCAGGTGCTTAGGCTGGCCCATCCGGCTGCTTTTTCCACCAAGCAGCACACCGCCCCAGACCCTTTCCTGCTCATTGCTGTTCGCCATATCCCTCTCTCTGCCAACAATCCACGAAGCCGGGAGGAAAAAATTCACTCCCGCACCTCTTTGCTCTGTGCAAGAAGGCGGACAGCATGTTATACACTAACGATCTCTTTTTTGCCTTGCAAAACCAGACGTGCCGCCATTTGCTCCTCTCATGCCCAGCTTGTTCAGCCCCTTTAACTTTCCCAGCGCATTCCGCTGGCAAGATGCCGCCGACATCCTGATCGTCTCCTTCATCATCCACCGCATCATCCTCCTGATCCGGGGGACAAGAGCAGTGCAGATGCTGGCCGGTGCCTTGATCATCGCTCTGCTGTATTTTCTCTCCACCGCCCTTGACCTGCTGGCTCTCCAGCTCCTGCTCCGCTCTGTTCTCAGCTCCATCTTGCTGATCGTGGTGATTATCTTTCAGGATGACATCCGCCGCGCCTTGACGGAGATGGGGCGGACTCCGTTTTTCAAACGCCAGAACCTTGCCGCCAACGACTTGACCGAAATCATTTCGGCGGCAGTGAGCCTGTCGCGGCGGCGCATTGGTGCGCTGCTGATTATTGAACGAGAGACCGGCCTGCAAGAATATATTGAGACAGGTTTCATTTTGGACAGCTGTCTGCTGCAAGAACTGCTGCTGTCTATTTTTTTAACGAAGTCGCCGCTGCATGATGGCGCAGTGGTGATTAAGAAAGGACGCATTCACTCCGCTGCCTGCGTCCTGCCCCTGTCAAAAAATTTCAGCATAGACAAACGCTACGGCATGAGGCACCGGGCCGCGCTCGGTCTGTCAGAAATGACAGACGCAGTGATCATTTCCGTATCCGAGGAGACGCAGGAAATTTCCGTGGTGCAGGGCGGTGTCATCACCCCGATGAAAGATGAGGAGAAATTGGAAACTGTGCTGAAAGACCTCTTCCTCATTCAAGAGCAAAAGCCTTCGTTCTGGCAGCGATGGACAGCAAAAAAACAGCCCTGAAAAAGCCTCTTTCGTGGCTGCCTTTTCCCCGCAGCAGAACGAAACGCTGCCAAGACGTGATGCTGGCGATGATTTCGCTCAGTCTCGGCATTCTGATTTGGCTGCTCGTGGTCGGCGCGGATCAGATGGCGATGACCCTCACTGTGCCGATTGAGATACTCAATTTGCCCAAGCAATTGGTCATCTACAATCAGTATCAGAAAGAGGTGAATGTGACCTTGAGCGGGCCGCGCAGCATCATGCAGGAGCTGCGCAACCGGACCAACCTCTCCCTGCCGGTGGATATGGCCGGAGCCAAGCCGGACACCGTGGTGCTGAACACGGACAGCCTGTCCCTGCCCTTGCCCGGCGGGGTGTCGTTAGTGCGCATCCAGCCTGCCAGCATCACCCTGTCTGTTGACGAACAGGTGGAGAAGGAAATACCCGTTGCCGCTGAGACTGAAGGCAAAGTTGCGCTGGGCTATTCTCTTGAAGAGCTTGTCCTCAGTCCCGACAAAATTCTGGTTTCCGGGCCGCAATCTTTGCTCGAGCGGCAGCAGGTGCTGAAAACCGAGCCGATCAAGCTCGATGGGCTGAATCGTTCCGTCACCCTGCCAGTGCGCCTTGCCCTTTCACCGGAACTGTCCGGCCTGATCGGCGAAACTACGGTGGCGGTCAAACTGACCGTGAAAGAGAAGTTTGTCGAGAAAATCATTCACAATATTCCTGTCGGCATCCGCGACGCGGCAGGGCCGGTGGAGCTGAAGCCAGATGCTGTCTCGGTTTTTGCCAGCATTCCCGAAGGACTGCTCGCTGACACACAGACCCTGCCGCTGCTCTTCCGGGCCTCGGTGCATGTGGGCGGCGGCCCGCTGCCGCGCCGCGCCCCGGTGGAGGTTTCCGCTGTGGCTATGCCCGGCCATGAGCCAACCGTGATTAAATCCTACACCCCGCAGGAAGTGGACCTCCTGCCGCCCGGCGGGAGCGTGCTGGAAGAGAAACCTCAGGCCGTTCCAGCAGCGAAGCCAGAGGAAGTGAAAGCAGTGAAAAAGGAAGAGCAGAAGAAAAAACAAGCCCATCATTGAGCAAGAGAATAGATCATGCGTCAGCTTTTCGGCACCGACGGGGTGCGCGGCATTGCCAACAACTATCCGATGACCACCGAGATCGCCATGCAGATCGGCAGGGCCATCGCGTTCGTGGTCAAACAAGGCAGCAAACGCCATCAGATCGTCATCGGCAAGGACACCCGCCTTTCCGGCTACATGCTGGAGAACGCCTTGGCCGCTGGGGTCTGTTCGATGGGCGTGGACGTGCAGCTCCTCGGCCCGCTGCCCACGCCGGGCATCGCCTTCATCACCACCTCCATGCGGGCGGACGCGGGCGTGGTCATCTCCGCCTCGCACAATCCCTTTCAGGACAACGGCATCAAGATATTCTCCCGCGACGGCTTCAAGTTGCCGGATGAGGTGGAGCTAGATATCGAAGACCTGATTTTTTCGCAGAAGATGGCCGCGCTGCGTCCGGTCGCGGATGAAGTGGGCCGAGCCGCCCGCATTGACGATGCCTGCGGCCGCTACATCGTTTTTTTGAAGAACACCTTCCCCAACAAGTACACGCTCGATGATTTCCACATCGTGCTTGACTGCGCCCACGGGGCTGCTTACCGGGTTGCGCCGCATGTCTTCGCCGAATTAGGCGCGAAAGTCACCTGTCTTGGCGTGGATCCAGATGGCAAGAACATCAACCAAAACTGCGGCGCACTGCACCCGGAGCTGATGGCCGAAAAGGTGCGCCAGCTCGGCGCGGACATCGGCCTAGCCTTGGACGGCGACGCGGACCGGCTGATTGTCTGTGATGAGAAGGGCGAGATTGTCGACGGCGACCACATCATGGCCATCTGCGCCGCTGATCTGATCAGCCGGGGCAAGCTGAAGAAGAAAACCGTGGCGGCCACGGTGATGAGCAACATGGGCTTGGAAAAAGCCTTGGCAGGCATGGGCGCGAAGCTGCTGCGCACCAGTGTCGGCGACCGCTACGTGGTCGAGACGATGCGGGCCAAAGGCTGCAACTTCGGCGGCGAGCAGTCCGGCCACCTGATCTTTCTTGATCACAACACCACCGGCGATGGCACGCTGGCCGCTCTTCAGCTACTGGCGATTATGATCAAGCGGAAGAAGCCGCTCTCCGAGCTGGCCAAGATCATGACCGCTTTCCCGCAGGTGTTGGAGAACGTCCGCCTGTCCAGCCGCGTTGCCCCAGAACAGATCAAAGGCTTTCCCGAAGCCCTGAAGGCAGCGGAAGCGAAACTCGGTGGGCGTGGCAGAATCCTCGTCCGCGCTTCCGGCACTGAGCCGCTCATCCGTGTCATGGCCGAGGGCGAGGACAAGCAGGAAATTTCCTCCATCGCGTTGGATTTGTGCGATGTGATCCGCCGGGCGGACAGGGTGTAGGTATCTTGCAGATAACGAATGAGAAAACAACAAATGGGGTTTCAATGACATCTATGCGAATTGGCATGGTCGGCGGCGGCCAGATGGGCGAAGCCCTGATCAAAGGGCTGACCGCATCCGGCTTATCTGAGGCGGCCAGCATCACAGTGGCCGAGCCGTCCGCGCCGCGCCGCGAATATTTAGAAAAGACCTATCAGGTCAGTACCACGGACTCCGCCGTCGATCTGGCCGGAGCAGCCCAAATCATCATTCTCGCGGTCAAGCCGCAGATCATGGAGCCGGTGCTTCAGCTCTACCGCGAGCACCTTGGGCCGGAGCATCTCCTCATCTCCATCGCTGCGGGCGTGACCATCGCCCAGATGGAACGCGGCCTCGGCGGCAGCGCCATGCGCATCATCCGGGTGATGCCCAACACGCCCGCGCTGGTGCTGGCCGGGGCATCGGCTATGAGCGGCAACAAAAACGCCAGCCGCGAGGACATGGCCCTCTGCGGCCAGATATTCTCAGCAGTCGGCACCTGCGTCGAGGTCGCGGAGAGCCTGCTTGACGCGGTCACCGGCCTGAGCGGCTCCGGGCCGGGCTACGTCTTCACCTTCTTGGAGGCGCTGATCGACGGCGGCGTGCTGGCGGGCATTCCCCGTCCTTTGGCCGAGCAGCTTGCTCTGCAAACCCTCTACGGTTCAGCCAAATTGGCCTTGGAAACCGGCGAGCCAGCAGCGGTGCTGAAAGGCCGCGTCACCTCGCCGGGCGGCACGACCATCGCGGGCCTCCAGGTGATGGAGCGCGACGGCCTGCGCGGCACCGTTATGGCCGCAGTCAAAGCCGCAACAGACCGCTCGAAAGAGCTGGGCAAATAGGGCAGGGGATGAAGATCCGCCGCGTCGGCGTCATCATCCGCAAGGATTCTCCGGCAGTGCGGCAGGCCGGGCTGAAGCTGGCGGACTGGTTCGGCCAGCGCGGCGTGCAGGCCGAGCTGGACCGGATCGAGCCGGACATGGACATGCTGACCATCCTCGGCGGCGACGGCACCCTGCTGCACGTGGCCGAGCAGGCGGCGCGGCTGGAGATTCCGGTCATCGGCATCAATCTCGGCCATCTCGGCTTTCTCACCGAAGTGGCGGCTGAAGAAATGCACCCGGCCTTGGAGGAAGTGCTGGCCGGGCGGGTGCAGATTGAAGAGCGGATGATGCTGCGGACGCAGCTCTTGGACAGCGGCGGTGCCCCGCTTGACCGGCCCCGTTTCGCCCTCAACGAGGCGGTGATTCTCAAGGGCAGCACCGAGCCGCTGCTGCGCCTCTGCTGCTGGGCCGACGAAGACTACGTCGCCACCTACAAGGCCGACGGCCTGATCATCTCCACGCCGACCGGCTCCACCGCCTACAACCTCTCCGCAGGCGGCCCCATCGCCCACTCCGGCCTGCACGCCATCCTGCTCACGCCGATCTGCCCCTTCATGCTCGAATCGCGGCCCGTGCTGCTGCCGCCGCAGGCCAAAGTCACGGCCAAGCTCGCCCAGCCTGCTGACAAGGTCAAGGTGATGGTGGACGGCGCGCTGACAGCGGTCTTGCAGGAAGGGCAGTTCCTCGCGACCGAGGCGGCGGCCAAGCCCTTGCGCCTGATCAGCTCGCCGCACAAAGGCTACTTCGCCATTCTCCGCAGCAAGCTCAACTGGGCGAGCTGTGACTGCGGCAGCCCTCTTCCATCCTGCATTCGGGCGGCCCGAACTGCTGCTGTATCCACGGTATGAGCTACGCAGTTGCATAAAAATTGATGTTTTGATTTTTCAACCAATGAAAAGGAAATGCTCGACCGCGCCCTGCTCTATTACCGCCATGTGACGGGCTGGGCGCATGGCCGCCGCGATTACGACACGGCGCAGTCTCCTGAAGCAGCAGGAGAAAAAGCAGGCTGCACTTCCACATGGAAGCGTGAAGAATTGCTCATCTGCGACCGCTTTTTCAAAGCCGTGCAAAAGGAAGACGCAGCAGCGCAGGTGCTGGCGGAAAAGGAATTAGATAAATTGCTTCAAAAAAAATTGTCGGTTGATCTATCCGCGATTACAATGAGTCCAAATGGATTACATAAATCTGCTTCGAACAGTCTTTGATGCTTATTTGACACAAATGAACAGCGGCGGATTAGAGCCGTCAGCGAGCTATCTTCTTCTATATGACTTTGAGGAAGCGATTGATGCTCGCCATTGGCGATTTGATGGCGGGCCAATAGACGTTAACGGTCGGGGGATAATCAACGACATGGTCAAAAGCGAGCTGAGAGAGCTGACAAATGACTTGAATCAGTGGCATCAGTCATTGCAACGATGGTATTCTTGGAATAAAGTTCTTGCTCCTTATAACAATGACGAAATAAAAACGTGGCATTTACTAAGAGAGTTCCTTGTGCCACTTGCATTTTATTGCCTATTTCAACCAAGTGCGAGCCGTGACAGGTTTACCTTTGTAGCCACGAATGCAATGCATCAAGTACGGTTAATGATTGAGAGAGGGTATCAGGACTACCTTGAAGGGGAACCAAAAACGCCTAAAGAAAAGCTAAAATATTTGAATAGAAGAAAGAAAGAGGAACGTTTGGCCAAACTGATCTCAATCTGGATAGAAGGAACGGAATTCATGACATTGCTGCGAACGATAGATGACGATGATTATAAGAAGGAAACATCAGATTACCGCAACCTGCATAGCCATATCATTGGTCCTCGGCTTGGTCTTGGCCATATCAGATTTGTTGTTCGCTCTGTCGAAGAAAGCACAAAAATGATCAAGCATCCTGATAGTATATACAGAAAAACGCCAACCGGCAAGATGGTTGCAAGTTATGGTTTTGGCGAAGGAACGCCGCCGCTTGATCTGGAAAAAGCGCGTCTTGCGAATCTTGAGCAATATCAACAGGCGAGAAGGTGTTACGAAAGCTATCGCAAACTTTTAGAGGCGGGATTGGAGAAAATGCCGCTTGCAAGGTAAAATTTAGAAACTTCAGTTTGCTGAAGGGACAACGGAAGGCTCCTTCCAGTCACGCCGGAAGGAGCCTTGTTCTTTTGCTTGAACAGCCTACTTTTTCTCTGCCTCTGGCTGTTGCACAGGCGGCAATGCCGGAACCGGAGCCTGAGTCTCTGGTGCTACTGCTGGAGCGGGTACAAACTGGGCTACTGGTGTCTTCTCCTCATTCTTCACTAGCAAATTGGCCCGCTTCAGCTTGGCCAGCTCCTCAGCCTGCCACGTCCCGATCTTGAGACAAAGCTGGCTGGCCGAGCTTTTTAGGGCGTAGTGGTCATCCTGCTTGGCCAAAGCGCAGGTCACTTTGCTGTCGTCATTCTTCGTGGCCGTGAACTGCACTGCCGGAGTCTGCTTGAATAGTGGCTCGGCCTTGGCCGGATCAAGCACGCCCTGCGCGGTCAGCCCAGTGAGCTTTTCCACAGCCTTGCCCACCTCTTCCTTGCTGACCTCGCCTTCTGCTGCGCCGTCCAACTTCCAGTCCTTGTCCTGCCGAACGAGGGCAAAGTCCGCCAGCTCAATCTTCTTCAGCTCGTCGCGGTTAAGGCGGCCCAAGCCCTTGTCCAACCACTTGTCTGCCTCGGCCTCGGCTTCAAAGCCGCTGACCGGGATGCTGACCACTTCGTCCTTGCCGGACAGCCGGGCATAGCTTTGGCGGAGACCTGCGGAGCTGCCGAGATAGAATTCCGCAACGGCCTTGTCGCCCTCCTTGAAGACAACATGCCGTTCAAACTCGTTGTCCGCTGTCTTGAAGCGTTTGGCCGCACCTTTGGTGGAGGCAACCGCCAATCCCTGCTTGGCCTTGGCGACTTTTTGCAGCAAATAATCAACTTGGCCGCTGTCCGCCGGAGCAGAATAGGCATCCGGCAGCAGCCAGCTCTTGCCGTTCTTGGCCAAAGTAACCTTCTTGCCGTCGCCCGCGCTGATCTGCACCGTGCTGATCTTGGCCGGATCAAAGGAGGCAAAAGGTGCCTCTGGCGGGGCGGCGTTCAGGCTGGAACTGCTGCGCACCTGCAAAACTGCTGCCACGCCGAGCTGCACCGCAAGCAGCACAGCGGCGGCATAAATAACACGCTGTAGCATGATCACGCCCTCCCTGAAAGTGGCTGGAGAAATGCGAGCTGCTCCCGCTTCACCCGCTGCCGCCAGCTTGCCCGGATCAGCCAGATACCTGCCAGACCAAGCAACGCCAAGGCATAGTTGAAATATTCAACAATAATCTGCCCTTGCTTGCTGATCGGGTTGAGCGGGCGGGAGAAATGGCTGCGGCTGCGGATGGCCAGCAGGCCCCGGTCTTCCAGCGACCAGTCCACCGCGTTGGCCGCAAGCTGGAGCGGCGCGGTGTAATTGCTGCGCATCACGCTGGAGCTGATGCCGATGATGGGGTCGCTGAGGAAACTGCCCGACGCAAAGAGGATGATGCGGGCGGTGTCCGGCGACTTGTCTATCTGCCGGGCAATCACCTGCTCCTTCTTTTCCTTGTCTTTGTCCGCGCCGCCCGGTTGCGGCGGCTCGTCCTTGGGCTTGTCGTCCTTTTTCAGCAGGGGCGAGGGCTTGCCGGTAAAGAAGGAGCTGAAGCTGCCCTCCACCGCTGCGGCCAAAAGCTGCTTCTCCTGCTTGCCTTCAACCGGGAAGCCCAGTTTGCCGTGCTGCTGAAAATCGGGCTGCACCTGAGTTGAATCAGAACGCCAACTTTTATCCGAGCTTTCCAAAAGGCGCAGCACCTTGCGGCCCTTGCTCTTTTCTTGGTTGATTTCAATCGGTGAGGCCCAGTTCAGGGTGATCTGATTGAGGCCGCCGGTGAGGCCGTTGCTGCCGTCCGGGCGGATGTCCACAAAGTAAGGATACGGCACCAAGCGAATTTCCCGCACCGAGAAGCCGCCAAGATTCCGCTGCGCAGGCACCGGGAAGGCACTGTTCTGCGGGTCAAGCACCAAGGACTTGCCCAAGCTGAGGCCATTATGAGCCAGCCAATCTTCTAAGCCGGTTTTGTGCGGCGCAACTGACAAGTCCTCCTCAAAGTTGACCTTGTAGGGCGAAGCAGCAATGAGCACGGTGCCGCCCTGCATCAAGAATTGATCCACCGCAAAGACCTGTTTCTCATTCAGGTCTTCCGGCGAGGCCACCAGCAGCAAATCGGCCTCTGGCGGCACTTGGCCCTTGCTCAGGTTCGCGTCTGTCACTACATGATCTTGGCCCAGCATATCTTTCAGAGCGTTGAACTGGAGACCTTGGGCAGGCATTCCAAACTGCGGCATGGGCGGCGAGCTTTCCGGCACGCTCAGGGCCACGGTTTTCGCAAAGCCGGTGACAAACCGCTTCAGCCCGGCTTGCAGAGACTGCTTCAAGCTGTCCTTGTTGAGGTCTTCGGGCAGGGGAATTTCCACCACCTGCTCGCCGCTGTTCATGGTCATGTAAAACCAAAAGTGCTTCTGATCCAAGAGGCTGGCGGTCATGGGCCGGAAACCGTATTCCTCGCCGATTTTCTTGGCAGTTTTGCCGCCTTCCGCATCCGGGTCCAGCACCGCCGAGCTGAAGCGGCCATTGCTCTGGCTTTCCAGCTCCTTGGCCAAATTGAGAAATTCAGCCTTCAGCTTGCGCAGCTCTTCCGGCAGCATCTCGTCAGCAGAGAAGTAGCCGGTCAGGGCCACTGGCTTGCTGATCGAACTGAACAGGTCGCCGCCGCCTTGGTAGCTGTACAGCACCTTTTTGATCGCCCGCGTGATGTCGTATTCCGGGTTGCGCAGCTCCACGTCAATGTTTTTTTCGCTCTGCGCCTTGACCTCGATCAGGTCGCGGAAGCCAAGCACCTCAAATTGATCGCCGTAGCGGATGAGGATGTCAAAGTAGGAGTTGGTGACAGCGGCCTGATATTTGCTCGCGGTCTGGAAAGGCACCGGCCTGATGCCGTATTTCTGCCCGGCCTCCTGCTCCAGTTCCGGTTTTTCCGCCGGGTCAACAAACTCCACCCGCACTTTGCTGCCGCCAGCCACCGCATATTCAGCGAGCAGATCGCGCAGGCGCGGCACCAGCGGAGCCAGCAGCGGATGAGTCTGCGCCGAAAAATAGCCCCTGATCAGCAGCGGCTCGCGGAGCTGCTGCAAATAGCTGCGGGTGGACTCGGAAATGGAATAAATGCTGCCCTTGGTCATGTCCGAACGCAGACCGCCGAGCGGAGCCAGCCAGAAATTGGCGGCAAGGAAGTTGGCGATGAGCAGGCCGCAGGCGAGCTGCCAGCTCCGGTGATGGCTGCTGGCGGGATTGCCTGCCCAGCGGATTTTCTCCAGCCCATAGACGTTCAGACTGAGAAACACCGCCATGATGCAGAGATAGTAATAAATATCGCGCAGGTCAATCACGCCGCGAGTGATGGAGCGGAAACGCGAGCCAGAACCGAGGAGCTGGAGCAGTTCCGCGCCCCGGTTGCCGAAAAAGGCGGCCAAGGTCTCTGAACCAATCAAATAGAGCAGGCCGCAGATTAAGGAGGTTGCAATCAGGCTGACGATCTGGCTCTCCGACTTGACGCTGACAAAGAGGCCGATGGCGATGTAGGCGGCAGCCAGACAAAGCGCGGCCACGTAGCCGCCTAAAACTGGCCCCCAGTCGAGCGGCCCCAGAAAGCTCACCGTGATGGCGAGCGGCAGGGTCAGCAGCAGGGCCAGAGCGATCAGACCAAGGCAGGCAAAAAATTTGCCGAAAACCAAAGCAGTTGGCCTCACTGGGGCGGTGAGCAGAAATTCTAGCGTGCCCGCCCGCCGCTCCTCCGACCACATGCGCATGGTGATGGCCGCGACCAAGAAGATCAGCAGGACAGGCATCCACTCGAACAGCGGGCGGACTTCGGTGATATTGCGGGAGAAGAAGGTCTCCACCCAGAAAAAGACAAAGAGCGAGGCGGCGAGAAATGCGCCCAGGACGATGAAGGCTGCCGGGGAGCTGAAAAACGCGCTGAACTCCTTTTTGGCGATGCGTGACAGAGTGTTCATGGGTTTCTCCTTTCAGCCGCTGATCTCGGCGAACACCGTTTCCAAGGTTCTGGTCTCGAAATGCAGGGCATACAGCGGCCAATTCTGCGTGTGAACCGCTTTGGCCACGGCAGCAGCAGCCTCACGGTTGCTTGCGCCCGGCTTCAGCTCCAGCTCGAACTGCCCCTCGCCGCCCGCCTGCGCTGCTTTGGCGATCTGCGGCAGGGACTTGAACAACGGCAGAGCCTGCGCCGCCGCGTCGGTGCTGACCAAGAGCCTGCTGCTCTGCCGCAGCTTGTCCAACTGGGAATCGAGGGCCACCTTGCCGTTTTTAATGATGATCACCCGCCCGCAGACCGCCTGAACTTCCTGCAAAATGTGGGTGGAGATGATGACCGTGGCCGTCTTTGCCAGCTCGGTGATCAGCTCGCGCATGTGCAGAATTTGCGTGGGATCGAGGCCGTTGGTCGGCTCGTCAAGAATGAGAATAGCCGGTTTGTGCAGGATGGCCTGAGCCACGCCGACGCGCTGGCGGTAGCCGCGTGAAAGAGTGCTGATCTGCTCGACCGCCTTGGCGGCCAAGGTGGTGCGCTCGACCGCCTCGCGGATCAGGGCAGGGCGTTCCCGCTCCGGGATGCCGTGCAGTGCCGCGCAGTAATCGAGATACTCCAGAATGGTCATCTCTGGATAAACCGGGCAGTTCTCCGGCAGATAGCCGATTTTTTGCTGCACGGCCCGCCGGTCATTGGCGACGCTGAGACCGTCAATGGTCACGCTGCCGCTGGTCGGCTCCAGATAGCCGGTCATCATCTTCATGACCGTGGTTTTGCCTGCGCCGTTGTGGCCAAGCAGGCCGACGATCTCGCCGGGACGAATCTCGAACGAGACATCGCTGACCGCCGTGAAGTCACCGTATTTTCGGGTCAAATGTTCAACGTTAATCATGGGCGGAACTCCGCAGATTGAGGTTATGGCAGTTGCCGGAACAACAGGGCAGGCAGGGAGATCGGGGCAGGACAGCCGCAGCGGCCACGCAGGAAATTTCCACAGAGGGGGGCGTGGCGAGTTGCGGCTGGAGCCGGGATTGCTCTGGTATGCCCAGAGGTTCCAGCAAAAGAAAGAGCCGCCGGAACTATATACCCGGCAGCGGAAAAATCAAGGGGCTGCGCTGCTTTTTTTCAGCAGCAGAGCAAAGTCCGCCGCACCATGTCCAGAGCTGCCGCCGCCGCCTGTTCTTGAATTTCTGCTCTGGTGCCGGTGAAGCGGTGCAAGGCCGAACTGACCACGCCGTGACAGTGGAGACCGATATACACTGTGCCGACCGGTTTCTCGGTTGTGCCGCCGTCCGGCCCGGCAATGCCGGTGACAGCCACCGCGACATCCGCGCCAGTGCGTTCGGCCAGACCTTGCGCCATCGCTTCCGCCACCGGCGCACTCACGGCACCGTGCTGGCGGAGCAACTCCGCCTTCACATTCAGCAGCCGCTCTTTTAGCTGATTGGCATAGGCGATCACCCCGCCGGCAAACCACGCCGAGCTGCCCGGCACCGCAGTGATTTTCGTGCCAATCAGACCGCCGGTGCAGGATTCTGCGGCGGCGAGGAAAAAATTGCGCTCATGCAGCAGCCTGCCGACGGTCTCGCCTAAACCTTCCTTGTCCACGCCGTAGAGATATTCACCCAAGGCGGCACGGACGCGCTGCTCCGCTGTCTCGAAGAGCGCATCCGCTGCACTGCCGGTCACGGTCAGGCTGACATGCACTTCGCCGTCAACGGGATAATAGCCGATCAGCATCTCCTCTTCCTGCTCTAAACTGAGCAGGCGGCGGTTCAGCTCGCATTCGGACAGCCCGACAGTGCGATAAAGCCGCATTCGCACCGGCTTGCTGTTGCTGCCCGGCCAGCCAGCCAGTCGCGGCAGGACGCTTTCCAGCAGCAGCTTGACCGCCTGATTAGGCACGCCGGGAAGAAAAAAGACCGGCACGGTGTCATGCACCAGCAGGTGGCCGCAAATTCGGGCATCAAGGTTGAGCACTTCTGCCCCTTCCGGCAGCCAGGCCAATTTTTCCAGATCATCCTGATGGCAGACATCACCCCAAGGCTGGGCGCGGATTTTCGCCAGCAGGGCGTGGTTGAGGGTTGGAGGACGGCGTAGGGCCGCCGCTGCCGCCGCATTGGTCAGATCATCCGTGGTCGGCCCCAGCCCGCCGGTGACGATGACAAATTCAGCCCGCCTGATGGCCCGGCGGAGGGCATTGCCGATCAGGGCAGGCGCGTCGCCGACCGTGTGCATCGCCGTGACCGTGTGCCCGGCGAGAAACAGCTCGCGGGCGGCGAACGCGCTGGTGCTGTTGACTATCCGGCCTGTGGTCAGCTCGTCGCCCACGGCAATGAGTTCTCCGATCATGATGCGCTCCTTAGATATAACCCAAGTTGTGACCTATAACATTGCTTTTTCAATGCCGTAAGCCAAAATAAAAAGAAAAACCTTCAATTCAAAGCCATGCGAGGTGACAGCATGAACATGCGCTGGAAATCTTTGGGCGATGACGCTGAATACCGATTTAATGCGCTTTTGGATTATCAAGTTCATCTTCAATATTAAAGGCATTATATGCTTTGGCCTCCATAAACGGCACTTCCGGCATGAATTGGAAAGGAAAAGTCATAAAGAGATTTTTTATCTGAATATGACCCTAGAGACAAAAAAATTTCTACAGAAATTCCTGACTCAGTTATAAGCGCATGAGCTTTCAGTACGTAAAAATATTCCTTCCGGCTTGAGACACGTCCCCGGAAGCATTCGTCTTGGATATATTTTGCAGCGTTTCATGCCAGAGCTGCGCTCATCGAGCATTGCGGGTCATCACGCCAGCCCTTGGAAATTAAAAAATCATCGCATAAACAATAAAATGCTGTAATTTCGAGATACATGTCCTCCTTCCTGTGCGGTTATATTTGTGCTGGACAGCACAAATATAACACATGCGGGGAGAAATGGATTTTTTAAGATTTACAGGTCACAACTTGGGGTATAAATAACCCAGCTTCGGCTGGGCGCACAAGGGCGGCTGCCGCTGGCAGACCGCCTTATTTTTTGGCAAATCTTTCTGTTTTCAGCACGCTGAAGGCCCGGTATAATTGCTTGCAAGCATTTCCGCCTTTTTTCCCTTCCGCGTTATGGAGGTATCCATGAAAACCGCTGTTATTTCTGCCGTATTGCTGCTGCTCGGCCTCTTTTCCTCGCTGGCTGCCGCTGAAGAAACCTACCACCTCAAAAATCTGGAGCAGGAAGCGCAAAAATTTGCCGCCGGATATGTCCCCTCTGGCGGTGCTCCGGCAAAACCTGAGGAGGCGGCTGTCCTGCTGCAAGCTGCTGCAATTGTGACAGCTTCAGGCACTGAAGCCGACTGCTCCGCAGTGGTCGGGCTGCATAAACAGGCGGCTTTTCGGGTACGTCAACTGCCTGCGAATTTTTGGGTTTCATTAGCCAAGGCTGCATCCTGCGCAGGTAACTGGGAAGAAGCCAGCCAGAGCGGATGGATAGCGTATCGTGCGGCAGGTGATGCACCTGCCGCGCAAAAAGAAGCCCTTGCGCTGACTGGCAATGCGTTGGAAAAGCGCACCACAAACTACGATAACTGGACTCCTGCTGCCATCAGCGTCTATGAACTGCTGGTCAAGCTGGGCGACAACTCAAGTTCAGAGCGATTAGTTGCGCTGCGGCAAAAGGAGAACATGCTGAAAATTGAGAAGGCCGAAGCTGACAGCGAAAGCAGCCAGCCCAAGCTCTGCCTCAATTTTAATGAGGAGCTTCCTCTGCCAACCGCATTTCACTACGGCGATTATATTCAAGTTGCTCCTAAGATTGCTGGGGATTTCTCGGTTGAAGATCGCAAGCTCTGTATCGGCGGAGCAGAATATGGCGCATCCTACACGGTGACAGTGCGCAGCGGCATGAAGGTGAAGGAGCGGACGCTGCCGGAAACCGCCGTGCTGACTGTCGAAGCCGGACACCGCGAGCCTGCGCTGTGGTTCAATCAGAGCGATTACGTTCTTGCCGACCGCAGCAATCGCGGCATCGGCCTGAATTCGGTCAATGTGGACAAGGTGCGGCTCCAGCTCTTCCGCATTCATGAGCGCAACATTCTTGGTAATTTCGTTCGGGAAAAATTTCGCAAGAAATTAGATAAATACGAGCTGGACTCCATCGAAGAAAGCGAGGGCGAGCGGGTTTGGCAGGGGCGCACCGAGATCACGCCGGAGCAGGATAAAGTCATGACCAGCGCGGTTGTCCTGCCGCAGGACGTGCTAGCCATCGCTCCGGGTCTTTATGTGCTGGTTGCCGAGCGGATCAAGCCGGAGAAGCCTGCTGGTTCGGAAAAGGAAGGCGAGGACGAAGATTGGGAAGGCAAGGCCAGTCAGTGGGTGGTGGTTTCGGATATCGGCCTCAGCACCTATCAGGGCAGCGACGGCCTGACCGTAGCCGCCCGCAGCTTGGATACTGCCTTGCCCATCGCCGGACTGGAGATCGGCCTATATGCCCGTAACAACAGCCCGTTGGCCACGCTGACCACGGACGAGCAGGGCGTGGTGCGTTTTGCTCCCGGCCTGCTGGAAGGAGTCGGCGGACAGGCGGCGTTTCACCTCATGTCAGCAGACAGCAAGCACGGCTTCACGTTCTTGCAGCTTGAGCAGGCTCCCTTTGATCTCAGTGACCGGGGCGTGAGTGGAAGAACCGCGCCCGGCCCGCTCGATGCCTATGTTTATACGGAGCGTGGCATCTACCGCCCCGGCGAGACCGTGCATATTGCCGCCATCGTCCGCGACCGACTGGCGCGGGCGGCGGCGGCTCCGCCCATGACCCTGCAAATCAGCGGCCCGGACGGCAAGGTGCTGATTGAACGGCAGCTCAAGCCGGATGAGAACGGCGGCTACACGGATACGATCAATCTGGCCAATTCGGCCCGTTCCGGCAACTGGACTGCCGCCCTCTACACTGACGTGGATGACGATGCAGTCGGGCAGACCAGCTTTCAGGTGAAATCCTTCAAGCCGCCGCGTTTGGAAGTGCGCTTGCAGCCGAAAGGTGTGTTGGACGAGCAGAACAAGGCGGAACTGGCGGTGCAGGCTGATTATTTCTACGGCTCGCCCGGATCAGAATTGGCGGTCAAGGCGAAGATGAAGCTGGAATATGAGCCGCATCCTTTCACCGACTACGCCGCTTATTATTTCGGCAAAGACAAGGAAGAGCTTGGCCTTGCTGAAATTGAGTTGAATGAAATCAAAACCGATGCAAAAGGCGGCGGCTTGCTGCCGCTGGCACTTGCAGGTCAGCAGAACGCCACACTTCAGCCGCTCAAGGCGGTGATCAGCGTGGATGTGCTTGATATTGACGGCAGGGCGGTCAATGCAACTTCAAGCCTGCCAGTGCGGCATCTAAAGGAATATTTTGGTCTGAAGCCTGGCTTCACCGATCTGCGCATCCCGGAGTCAAGCGAGGCCAAATTTGAGGTCATCGCCTTGGACGGCAAAGGCCAGCCGCAGGAAAAAGGCCAGGCCGAATGGCGTTTGGTGCGCGAGGAGATTGATTATCAGTGGTTCCGCAAAGACGGCGACTGGGCCTATGAGCGGATTGTCCGCGACAAGGAGGAGCAGCGCGGCCAGCTCGCTTGGGAAAAGGCCGGGCCGCAGCCGTTCGCTGTTCCAGCAGGCTGGGGCCAGTACCGTTTGGAGCTGCTGAACAAGGACAAAGTGCTGCTCACCACCCTGCGCTTTACCGCAGGCGAGCAGCTTGTCGGTGAGAGCGAGACCCCGGATTCGGTCAAGGTGGTGCTAGACCGCTCCGGCTACAAGGTCGGCGAGACGGCCAAGCTGACTGTGACCGCGCCGTATCCTGGTCAGGCCAGTTTGGTGCTGGCCAACACTGCCGTGAACGGGGTGCGCAATTTCGCCCTGAGCGGCAAAGAGCAGACGATTGATATTCCGGTGGAGGGCGGCTGGGGCGCGGGCGTGTATGCCTTGGTCACCGTCTATCGTCCTGGCAAAGAGGCGAAAAAAGGCGCAGACCGCGCGGTCGGCTTAGTCTGGCTGCCAGTTGATCCGGCGGACAGGCGGCTGGAAGTGGCGGTCAACGCGCCGGAGCAGATCCGGCCCCGTCAAGTCGCGCAGGTGCCGGTCAGCGTCAAAGGCGCGGAGGCGGGCAGCGAAATTCATCTGACCTTGGCCGCTGTGGATGAGGGCGTGCTTCAGTTGACCAATTTTGTCTCGCCTGACCCGATCGCCTGGTTCTTCGCCAAGCCGCAGCTTGGCATGGATGTCCGCGACATGTACGGCCAGCTCATCATCCCGCCGGAGAGCAAGCCGCTTGTCCTGCGCACGGGCGCGGGCGAGGACGGCCTGCGCGGTGCGCCGCAGTCGAATGTGAAGGTGGTTTCGCTCTTCTCCGGCGTGGTCAAGGCCGGGCCGGACGGCATCGCCACAGTGCCCTTGGACATCCCCGACTTCAACGGCAGGCTGCGGCTGATGGCGGTGGCTTGGTCGAAGGAGAAAAGCGGTGCTGCCAGCAAAGCCATGCAGGTCAACGATCCAGTGGTGGTTTCGCCCGCGCTGCCGCGCTATTTGGCCGACGGCGATCAGTCGAATATTCAGCTACTGATTGAGAACATTGACGGCCCGGCGGGCCAGTATCAGGCGGTATGGAAAAGCGAAGGCGCGGTGCGGCTCAAAGATGAAAGCAGCACAGCAAGCGTCGAGCTGCAACCCAAGAAGCGGCAAAGCCTCAGCTTCCCGGTGACGGCCTCCGGCATCGGCAATGGCAAGCTGCATCTGAGCGTGACCGGGCCGGAAGGCTACAGCTACAAAGGTGAATTCGACCTCAACGTGCGCGGCAAGTATCTGCCCACACTGACCCGCACCTACAGCAAACTTGATCCCGGCGCGGCGGTCACTTTGAGCAAGGACACGCTCAACGGCCTTTATCCGGCGACCGCCAAAGTGGCCCTCAGTGTCTCTTCCATGCCCAACGTGGATGTGGCCGGGCTGCTCGGCGAGCTGGACCGCTACCCGCACGGCTGCTTGGAACAATTGACCAGCCGGGCCATGCCGCTGCTTTATGCCAACGAGCTGGCGGCCCGCTTTGCTTATCCGGCGGACAGCAAGCTGCAAGGCCGGGTGCAGAGCGCGATTGAGCTGATTCTGCAAAAGCAGCGCGGCGAAGGCAGCTTCGGCCTTTGGTCGGATGAGAGCAACGAGGAGCCGTGGCTTTCGGCCTATGCGATGGATTTCTTGGGCCGCGCCAAAGAAAAAGGCTTTGATGTGCCTGATTATTTCTACAAAAAAGGGCTGGACTGGCTGACCGGCGAGGTGAAGCAGGCTGGAAGAGAAGATGCGCATCTTGAGGCCATCGCCTACGCGCACTGGGTGCTGGCGCGTGCTGGCCAGGCCCGGCATGAGGATGCCCGCTATCTGTTCGACACCAAATTTGCCAGCATCAGTTCACCGCTGGCGCAGGCGCAATTGGCTGGCACCTTGGCTCTGCTTGGAGATCAGGAGCGCGGACTCAACGGCTTGAAAGAAGCAATGCGGGCGGCGGACACCGAGGCCGCCTCGTGGCGGAGTTATGGCTCGCGACTGCGCGACTTGGCCGCTGTCATCAGCGTCATCGGCGAAAGCGGCCTGAAGGAGCTTGATCCGGCCCCGGCTTGGCAGGAATTGACCAGCCAATTGAGCAAGAGGCGGTATTTGTCCACTCAAGAGCAGGCCGCGCTGATCATGGCCGCGCTGACCTTGGACAAAGGCCAGCCGCTTGATATAGAAGTGACCGGCAATGATGCGCAGCCGCCTCAGCCGAAGCCGGAGGAAAAAAGCAGCCCCTCGCTGCTGGGCCGCTTCTTCTCATCCCTCAGCAGCAAACCGCAGGACGAGAAAAAGCCTGAGCCGGAGAAAAAATCCTTCTTCTCCCTCAGCCGCAGCGGCGAGTCCCTGCTGACCAGCCCGGTCACGCTGCGCAACAAGGGGCAGGCTGCGGTCTGGTTGGTGACAACCGTGCAGGGCGCGCGGGTCAATGAGCCTGCTCCGGTGCAAAACGGCTTCACTGTCCGCCGGATGTGGTTTAACACTTCCGGCAAGCAGCTGACTTTAGATAAGGTGCCGCAGAGCGAGCTGGCTGTGGTGGTTGTGGAAGGCGAGGCTGATGCCGGGCTGGACACGCAGTCTCTGTTGATCGACCTGCTGCCTGCGGGTTTTGAAATTGAGAAGGCCATCATCAGCGGCACGGATGTCGCCGCGTCCTTCGCTTGGCTGCCGGAACTGAGCGCGGCGCAGTACACCGATGCGCGGGACGACCGTTTCATCGCCGCCTTCAACACCCAAGAGCTGCCAACAATGACCGGCAACAGCAAGCTGCGGCCCTTCCGCTTCGCCTACTTGGTGCGGGCGGTCACGCCAGGCAACTACGCCCTGCCGCCGACAGAGGTTGAGGCCATGTATCGGCCTGAATACCGGGCGCGGAACAAGGCAGGCGCAGTGACGGTTGACAAGCAGAAGTAATTCCTGTGGACACAGTGAGCATTCTCCGCCGATAATGGATGGAGAATGCTCATTGCTTGGCAAATACTACCGCATAAAAAAGGAGAAATAACCATGAGACATTCTGGCTGGCGAAAAAAAATCAGCAGGCTGTCATGCGCTCTATTCGTGCTTCTGCCTGCATCAGCAGGCGCGGTGCCAACAACAGCGGAGCAGGCGGAACGGGTTGTGCGGCGTTGGCTTGCATTGGATCAGCGGCCCTTAGAGACAGAGCTGGGTTCGGCGATTGCAGGTATGGAAACATACAAAGATCAAGACGGCCATCCTTTGTATTATGTGGTCAATCTCTCACCGAAAGGCTTTGTGATCATTTCCGGCGATACGGAGGTGGAACCGGTTATCGCTTTTGCTCCGCAAGGAAAATATGATCCCTCTGAAGCCAAGCCGCTGGGTGCCTTAGTCAGCCGCGATCTTCCTGGACGTGTTCACGCCGCACGTGCAGCTCAAGCTGCGGGCAGTTCCTCAATCCCTCAGAAAGCTGCGGCCAATGGCTCAATGAGCGCACCGCAGAAGTGGGATTGGTTAGGACAAGAAGCATCAAATAACATACCGTCGAAAGCATTAGGGCTGCCTTTCATTTCCGATGTCCGAGTTGCTCCGTTGCTTCAGAGCAAGTGGAATCAAGAGGGAATATATAATTCATCATGGCAGTATATCAATCTGTATAATCTCTATACACCGAACAATTATCCTTCCGGTTGTGTCGCCACTGCCCTGTCGCAAGTAATGCGTTATTTTGCATATCCGACTGCTTCAGTGGGAGCAGGAACGTACACAGTTACGGTTGACGGAGTGCCTCAAACGACAGCTTTACGCGGTGGCAATGGGACAGGCGGTGCCTATAGCTGGTCAGACATGCCGTATGTGCCGAATGGCTACATAACTTCAACTCAACAAAATGCTATTGGCAGTCTGCTGCATGACGCTGGCGCATCAGTTTGTATGTCATATGCGGCTTCTGGATCAGGAGCATATATAACGGCCGCCGGTAAATCTTTGGTAAATATTTTTGGCTATAGTAATTCTATAAATGCTTCTATTTCTGGGTGGGGAAATATTCCAGAATCAAGCAGAACAATAATGACAAATACAAATCTTGACGCAGGGCATCCAGTTCTATATGCCATAGATAACGACAGCGGAACCGCAGGTCATGCGGTAGCCTGTGATGGATACGGCTATAACGCATCAAGTATATATCATCATCTTAATATGGGATGGGGAGGAAATTCTGACGTTTGGTATAACCTGCCAACAATTGATGCGAACGCTTGGTACAATGCTTCCATTATTTATGAAGTAATATACAATATTTACCCTTCAGGCAGCGGCGAAATCATCAGTGGTCGAATCACGGATGCATCAGGAAATCCGCTCTCTGGTGTCAATATTACGGCTGCGAGAATGGGTGGAGGATATTACTATGCGAGCACCAACGATAACGGAATTTATGCCCTTGCAAAAATTCCTTCTGCTTCAAGCTATACTGTCAGCCCTTCAAAAGTAGGCTATGTTTTTCAATCGCAAACTATCAGCACAGGAACCTCTGTTAACGCCTTCGATTCAGAGACTGATCCCTGCGCGATCACAGGATATCGCAGTGCTCTTGCTGTAGGCAATGTCTGGGGAGTAAATTTCACAGCTCTTCTCAATGCCCCAGAAATAGATGTCCGAGGCAACGGCAGCTCCATTCCTAATGGCAACTCCAGCCCATCCAAGAGCGATTACACCGATTTCGGCGCAACGCTCGCAGGAACCTCTGTCAGTCGCACCTATACCATCGCCAATATTGGCGGCGTGACATTGCTGGTGAATTCTGTCACGCGAATTGGTTCAGCGTGCTCCGATTTCAGTATCACGGCATCGCCAGCGGCATCTGTGGCGGCAGGCGGGACAACCACGTTCACGATCACGTATCGCCCAACCGTCAGCGGCGCTAACGGTATCTGCACGATCAGCATAGGGAATAACGACAGCAATGAAAATCCCTACACCTTTACGATCAAAGGAGTTGAGGGAATTGAAAAAATACCGGGCTGGCTTCCTGCGGTGTATAAGCTGCTGATGTAAGGCAAGGCAAGCAATATGCGCCCTGCCATGTCTGAGCAGGGCGTTTTTCAATAAATTTTTTCAAGAAACTGCGGCACGATGCGCGATCTCACCATAGTTATCCCGGCGTACAATGATGCGGAGGCCTTGTCCGTCTTTCTGCCTGAGCTGATCAGCTATTGCCAGAACAATGGCTGCAAGCTGATCATCGTCAATGACGGCTCATCGGACAATACCAAAACCTTGCTGGAGCAGCACCGAGCTTTGCCATTTTTTACGCCCTTGCTGCACAAAGTGAACCGGGGCTACGGTGGAGCCATCAAGACTGGCATCGGTGCCGTGCAGACACCTTATGTGATCACGATTGATGCTGACGGTCAGCATCGGCTGGAGGATGTGTCCGCGCTGCACAACGCAATGCGCGAAACCGATGCCGACATGATTGTCGGCAGCAGGGGCAAGCACAAAGAGGCCACCTATCGAAAAATCGGAAAATCTCTGATCCGTTTTATTGCCAATCTGCTGATGCCGATCAAGATTCAAGACATCAACTCCGGGATGAAAATCTACCGCACTAATCTTGCCAAGCAGTATCTGCAACTCTGCCCGGATAATATGGCCTTCAGTGATGTAATCACCTTAAGTTTCATTCATCACAGGAATCTTGTGCTGGCGCATCCGATCACAGTGCTGCCAAGAACCAGCGGCACCTCCACCATCAGCACAAAGACCGCCTTTGACACGGTGATGGAGCTGCTGAACATCGTCATGCTCTTCAACCCGACCCGTATTTTTCTGCCGCCAGCGATTTTCTTTCTCCTGTTCAGCGCGGTCTGGGGTCTGCCCTTCATCCTGCGTGATGAAGGAGTGTCTGTCGGCACGCTGCTGCTTTTCCTGACCGGAGTGATGTTTTTCTTTTTGGGCTTATTCGCCGAGCAGCTTGCTGCCATCCGCAACAGTCTCAACCGGGCCGCCTGCAAGTCGGACAACATAGTCGCGGTAGGCGATGAGCGGCAGTGAGCGGCGCAGCTTGTCCAAACGCGGCAGCAGCCGCGCCCTGCCGATGTACATCAGCAGATTCAGATGCTTTTTGCCGCCCAAGTCCGGGTGCATGAATCGTTCCTGCTTGGTGTCTATGTCGTAGGGATGAAAATAGGTCAGAACCGGCTGCCCGGCTTTGCTGGTGCGTTTGATAGACCAGTTGGTCAGCAGAAAGGGCAGCACCCGGAAATACACGCCGCCTGCCGCAGGCACGCGCAGGCCAGGCACGTCCAGCAGCGTGACCGGCAGCTCCCAGCAGCCTGCCTCTGTTTTTCGGGGACTGCGGCCAAATTCCGGCCAGCCGTAGAGGGGATTTTTTGCAGGCAGGACAGAGCTGGAATAGGTGAAACCGAGGTCAGACAGCACCTCATGCGCCCAAGCGGTCTGCTTGGTCAATGAGAAGGTCGGTGCCCGGAAACCGTAAATGTCGCGCACGCCGCAGGCCCGCAGCGCAGCGAGATTATTTTGCAAATCTTCACGAAAGCCCTGCGGGCCGAGTTTGTCCAATTGCAGGTGCCGGTCGCCATGACAGGCGATTTCATGGCCTTCAGCAGCAATTTCGGCGATGAGCTGCGGATAGCGTCTGGCCAAATTGCCCACCACAAAAAAGGTGGCCTGCACACCCCATGCCTTGAATTGTTTAAGATAAATCCGCGTGGTTTCCGGCACTGCCTCCCGGTAGCTGTGGCCATTTTCGACCCAGTCCCGCACATCCTCCAAATCTATGCCCAGCAGGATGCTCATCAGCGGCGCAGTTCTTTGAGCCGTTCGCCGGAAAGGCTGAGGCGTATTTTTTTCGGGTCAGGAGCAGCCTCGCCGGACGCGATGAAGGCTGTGCCGTCCTGCTGCAAGGTTCCGGTGAAGTGCACCTGGAACTGATCCAGCGGGCCAAAAATGGAAACTTCTTTCGGGTTGTAGCGGACCACATCAATAACCGCGTTCAGCTTGTCGCCTTCTGCATCCACCCGGCCTTGATAGGTGTAGGCTGGATCGCCGCCGTTCACCGCGCCGCCGGAGATGACGATGATGCCAACACCATTGTGGCCGTCCGGGGCGGAAAACGTGACTTTGTAGATGCCGTCTTGCAGCGTCTGCTGCGCCGCTTTATGCGCTGCGGCAGGTTTTGCTGCACTCGTTTTGCTGGCAGCGGCTGCGCTTGACGGGAAAACAGACAACGCATAGAAGGCAAAAAGCGCGAGCGGCAGACGCGCAGTCAGCTTGAGATAAGACATGGCAGTTTCCTCGTAAGTTAAATGAGTTCGTAGTACCTCTGCCCGGCGCAGGCGCGGCAGAGTGTTTTGCCGTCCCGTTCCACCTCGCGGCAGTCTTGGACATAATCGCCGCACTGGGCGCACTGCACCCGGCGGATTGGTCGGCCTGGCATATCGCAGGCCGGGATGCTGACTTTCACCTCTTGCACGGCGAACAGCTCCTCTTCCGGCATGACCCGGTAGGCTTCAAGCTGCCGCTGATATTTGTCGGCCAGCGCAGGGCAGTATTTTTTTGCCAGCTCGCGGGCCTCTTCCCGCGCAAGCACCCGCGCCGCTTTGCCCGTTTGCAGATTGACAAAGGTGGCAGCCATGATGCCGAAATCCAGCCAGCGCAGCGAACGCTTGCCGAGACTGCATCCGGTCACGGATTGAATTGCATCTGTGGCGCAGCGGTCAATTTCCACCGTCACGTGCAGTTTTTTTCGATCTGCGCCTTTGGGGTCGTCAATGCCGATCAGGCGCAGGCCAAGCAGAGCCATCCGCACGCCGATCACCTGGCCAGCGCAAAGATGGCCGTGAATTGTTGCAGAAATCTCCAGCGATTCTTCAAACGACTGCATCGCGCTCCTTTGCTCCTTTAATTGTTGCCGGCAGTTTGCCGCAAAGGATGAGAAATCGAGCTGAACAGCTCCATGCAGAAGCGGCAGGTCTCGCAGCGGTTGTTGCAAACCGAAAGCATGTTGGCAAAATCAAAGGACAAGGCACTGTTGTCAATATGCAGCTCCGCCGCCATCCAGTGTGACGAATCGAGCATGTCCAGCAGATTGTCTTTCCAAGACCGGTCAATGTAGGCGGTGATGACCCGCCGCAACTCAGCACTGGTCAGATTTCTGCCGCTTATTTTGATGATATCTACATCATACAAATAGGAATCAGCATCTTCCGGGCGGATGAAGGGAGATTGAAGAATGCGGTAGGGCTGTTTTTTCAGAATATACCGACAGCCTAAGGTGTTGTTGATTTCATCACTGCACGACGTGCCTTTTATGTTGTCCAAAGCAATGTAGGCATCATGCGAGACGCGGTACGGACAATATGGCAGGCAGCCTTCGTTGCCGACCAGCTCCAGCTTGATGTCCGGCAGCCCGTCCCGGCACCAGCGGGCGACCTCGGCCAATTTGCTGAGGCTGCGGTTCAGGGAGCGGTCAAGGGTGATGCGGCTCGGCTGGCGGAAGCGGGTTTCACCGATATAGGCCAGATGCGCGTCAATCTTGCCCTGCGAGTCGAGCATGGTGTTGAGGCCCGGCACCGCCTCCAGTTCGGCGGCCAAATCTGGGGCAGTGCGGGACAGGGCTTGCAGCAGGTAGTGATCACAATAGATAATGCCGCTGATCACCTTGCGTTCAACACAGGTGGTCAGCGCGGCAGTCAGAGCGCTGAGCTGCTGGCGGTCAGTGAGCAAGGCCGGGCCGTAGAAACGGCTGTTGAGCAAGGCATATTTCTTCTCCACGGCAAGCTGGCCAAGCTGCTCGGCCAAAACATCGGCATTCTCAACCTCCTGCGAATGCGCCCGGCTGTCCATGCGCTGGCTTCCCGGCAGGCTGAAATGAACACAGTCAATGTGGCCGCTGCTGCTGTTCAGGAATGCAATATACTCTTCATCAGGCAGAAAGGGCACGTCAAGGAACGGGGTCATAATCCGGTCGGGTTGTTGGTTGTCAGGACGGCTGCGGCTGAACAATAGTTTTGCGGAAGAGATCGTTGAGCAACAGACTGTCCGGCGCGGGCGCGAGCAGCGGCGCGACCACACAGCCTGGATTGGCCCGCCGGACTTCAGTGCCGTCAGCGGCGGTCATGGCCAAGACGGTGCAGCGCGTCGGCTCCAGTCTCCGGCCCAGATGCTCAATCTGGTCTCCGACCTCCAGCACGTTGCGCGTCTCCAGCAGCAGCGGGCTGCTGCCGCGCACGATGCCGACAGGCGCGCATGGCTGAATCTCTCTCATTCTATCATAAAGCATGGCCGATGATGAAGGCGCGGCGCTGAAAAAGTTTTCCGTCTGCCCTCTGGTGCCGACCTTGGCGATTTCCTCGGCAAAGACAGGCGGCAGGACGATATCCTCCCAAGCCGCGCCAGCCGCCCGCTGTTCTTGAATATAATCCAGCGCGGCCCGGTACGCCCTGACTGCCGCGCCCACATAGCCGACCGACTTCATCCGGCCTTCAATTTTGACCGCGTCCACCCCGGCTGCGGCCAGCTCCGGCAGGCGGAAGAGCAGGCAGAGGTCGCGGGAGTTGAAGATGTAGGTGCCGCGCTTATCCTCTTCGACCGGAAAATACTGGCCGGGCCGCTTCTCCTCCAGCAGGCTGTAGGAATAACGGCAGGGATGGGCGCAGTCGCCGAGATTGGAATTGCGGCCGGTCAGATAGCTGGAAAGCAGGCAGCGGCCTGAATAGGAAATGCAGAGTGCGCCGTGAACAAAGATTTCCAGCCCGATTTCCGGCGCGGCCTGGCGGATAGTCCGTATTTCCTCCAAACTCAGCTCGCGGGCGAGATTGATCCGGCGCACGCCCTGCTCCTGCCAGAAACGGACGCTGGCCTTGTTGGTCACGTTGGCTTGGGTGGAGAGATGCAGCGGCATGTCCGGCACCGTCTCGCGGCAGAGCAGCAGGATGCCGGGATCGGCGACAATCAGCGCGTCCGCGCCTGCCTCGCGCAGAAAGAGCAGATAATCTTCCAAACCGTTGAGGTCGCGGTTGTGGGCGAAAATATTGACGGTCACATAGACCTTCACCCCGCGCTGATGGGCATAGCTGACCGCCTCGCGCAGGCCGGAGCGGTCAAAATTGCCTGCTTTGGCCCGCAGACTCCAGTTTGCGCCGCCCAGATAAACGGCATCTGCGCCGTAATGGATCGCGGTGATCAGTTTCTCCCGGCTGCCCGCCGGGGCCAGCAGCTCAGGCATTTTTTCGTCAGTCTTCATGCGGTTTCTCCTGCCCGGCGGAAAAGCGGCGGAAGCGGCAGCTCCGTCTTGACCGGCTTTGATTTTAGGGATATGGTGAAGTGCAATCTCACCATAAAATGTGGTGCCCTCCCTGTCAATCTTTTGCGCCGCCAGGCGGGCAGTCCTTGCATTTTTACTCATTTTTTATTATCTGACATGAACCAGCAGGAGCACGCCGTCCGTATTGACAAATGGCTCTGGGCGGCCCGCTTTTTCAAAACCCGCGCCTTAGCCTCGGCAGCGGTGAGCGGCGGCCATGTCCAGGTGGACGGCAGCCGGGTCAAGCCCTCGCGCAACGTGCAGATTGGGAACCGGCTTCAGATCAAGCGCGGGGAAGAGCTGTTTGAAATCGATGTGCTGGCC
The DNA here is from genome assembly GCF_048287415.1 of Candidatus Electronema sp. JM. Lineage (NCBI taxonomy): Bacteria > Pseudomonadati > Thermodesulfobacteriota > Desulfobulbia > Desulfobulbales > Desulfobulbaceae > Candidatus Electronema > Candidatus Electronema sp. JM. Next base: position 5,042 of record NZ_JBLWEN010000025.1, on the reverse strand, counting down.
TTGAGCGAGCGGCGCGGCCCGGCCAAAGAGGCGGCTTTGCTCTATGCCGAGACGGATGAATCGAAGGCCAAGCGTGAGGCGGCCCGCGAGCAGCGCAAGCTCATCGGCGGGCCAATGGCCAAACCGGAAGGCCGTCCAGACAAGCGCGCACGCAAGAAGATACGCCAGTTTACGCTGAAGGAGTAACCTGGCGGAATCAAAAGATTAACCACTTGTGTCGATGCGGTCTTTCAAACGATCTGAACCCTAAGCAAAGCGAAGATGACTTTTGAATTCAACGCGGTTATTTTCGCAACCGGCCTGATCATTTTTTTGTCGAGAATTATTGATGTTTCGCTCGGCACCCTGCGCACCATCAGCATCGTTCAGGGCAGAAAGTGGATGGCCTTCTGGCTCGGCTTCTTTGAGGTCAGTCTCTGGCTGATTATCATTTCTGCGGTCATTCAGCGGATTCAGACCACGCCGATCCTCGGTGTCTTCTACGCCCTCGGCTTTGCCACCGGCAACATGGTCGGCATTGAGCTGGAACACTGGCTGGCCTTGGGGCATATCATCCTGCGAGTCATCAGCAGAGAGCATTGCCGGGAACTGGTGAACTGCATCCGGGTCAATGGTTTTTCCGTCACCGTCTTTCATGGCGAAGGCAAAGACGGCCCGGTCTGCGAGCTGTACATCGTTTGCCGCCGCCGGGAGCTGAAACCGCTGCTCCAGCTTGTCCGCGACATTGACCCGCGTGCCTTTTATGTCACTGAGCAGACCGGCGCAGTGAGCAAAATCTACCGGCCCGCGATGCGGCAGTCCACTGGCTATCGGGGAATTTTTAAGAAAAAATAAATGGACAGCACGTATTTAGCCGAACTTTTCTTCAGCGGCCTGACACGCGGCTCAATTTACGCGCTGATCGCGCTGGGCTACACAATGGTCTATGGCATCATCGGCCTGATCAACTTCGCGCATGGCGAAATTTACATGATCGGGGCCTTCACCGCCTACATTGCTGCCAGCGCGCTTGGCATCGCCGGATTTCCTGTGGCTGCCATTTTTGCGCTCTCGGTGCTGGCCGCCGCTGTCTGGGCCGCTGCCTACGGCTTCACGATTGAGCGGCTGGCTTACAGGCCGCTGCGCCATGCGCCCCGGCTTTCGCCGCTGATTTCCGCTATCGGCATGTCTATTTTTTTGCAGAATTACGTGCTGCTGGCCCAGACCCCAGATTTTCTTTCCTTCCCGGAGCTGATTCCGCCCTTTGCCCTGCCAGAGCGGCTGGCCGCCGTGCTGGGGCCGACTGATCTGGTGATTTTGCTCATCACCACCGTGACAATGCTTGCGCTGACATGGCTGATAAAATTCACTCAATTAGGCAAGGCAATGCGGGCGACAGCGCAAGACCGGACAATGGCCTTGCTGCTCGGCATCAACGTCAACAAGGTGATTTCCGCCACCTTTGTCATCGGCTCCGCCTTGGCTGCCCTGGGCGGACTGCTGATTGCCTCGCATGTTGGCCAGATCAATGTTTCCATCGGCTTCATTGCGGGCATCAAAGCCTTCACTGCTGCAGTGCTGGGCGGCATCGGCTCCATTCCTGGCGCAGTGCTGGGCGGCTTTATTCTCGGCCTGACCGAAGCCTTTGCCGCAGGCTATGTCTCCAGCGATTATGAGGATGTGTTCGCCTTCTCGCTGCTGGTGCTGATCTTAATTTTTCGGCCTGCGGGCATTCTCGGCAAAGCCGCGCCGGAGAAAGTGTGAGGCTTGAGCCGCATTTGTTGCGGCTCTGCCAAGTTGTTACGCCGCCTCTGCCAGCAGCACCTGCCGTTCGGCCAGCAGCGGATATCCCATCGCCTCGCGCTGGGCCACGTAAGACTGCGCCACTTGGCGGGCGATGTTGCGGATGCGGCCAATGTAGCGCGTCCGCTCGGCCACGCTGATCGCCTTGCGGGCATCCAGCAGGTTGAAGGTGTGCGAGCACTTCAGGCAGTGATCGTAGGCAGGCAGGATCAGCCCTTTTTCAATCAGCTTGAGCGCGTCCCGCTCCCAGTTGTTGAAGTTGGCGGTCAGGTCAGGGACATTGGCCTCCTCAAAGTTGAAGGCGGAGAACTCGCGCTCGGCTTGAAGGAATATCTGGCCGTAGGTCACGTCGCGGTTCCATTGGATGTCATAGACCGACTCCTTCTTTTGCAGATACATCGCCAGCCGCTCCAGGCCATAGGTGATCTCCACCGTGACCGGGTACAGCTCCAGCGAGCCAGCCTGTTGGAAGTAGGTGAACTGCGTCACCTCCATGCCGTCCAGCCAGACTTCCCAGCCCAGCCCGGACGCGCCCAGCGTCGGCGATTCCCAGTCATCCTCGACAAAGCGGATGTCGTGCTCCAGCAGGTTGAGGCCAAACTCGCGCAGGCTGCCGAGGTACAGCTCCTGAATATTGCGCAGCGAGGGCTTGATCACCACCTGGTATTGATAGTAATGCTGAAGGCGATTGGGGTTCTCGCCGTAGCGCCCGTCTGTCGGGCGGCGCGAGGGCTGCACATAGGCCGCCTTCCACGGCTCCGGCCCCAGGGCTTTCAGCAGAGTGGCAGGATGAAAGGTGCCTGCGCCCACCTCCATGTCGTAAGGCTGCATGATGACGCAGCCGACCGAGGCCCAATATCTGTTCAGAGCGGCGATGATGTCTTGAAAATACATGGCTGAAACCCCTCCTGCCGGTTTAAATTGACGGTCTGTGCAGCGAATTTCTGTGCAGCACAGTATTATGGTCTTTTTCCCCTTTGTCAATTATGTTCCCGCAAATCCCGCTTTCCGTCAGCACGGTGTCCTACGCATACTGCACTTGCTCCAGAAATAAACCGCACGCTGGAGCAGTCGGCCCGGCCTGCTTGCGGTCTTTTGCCGCAAGAATAGTTGCGAATTGCTCGTGAGTGAGTTTGCCCGCGCCTGCCCAGATCAGGGTTCCGGCCAGATTGCGCACCATGCAGCGGAGGAAGCCGTCGCCGCTGAAGCGGAAGGAGAAATGCTCAGGCCGGGCGGGATCAGTCACGCATTCGGCGCGGAAGATGGTGCGCACTGCGCCCCGGCCATCGGTACGGCTGCGGTCGCGGGTGCCGACGGCTTCAAAGCTGGAAAAATCGTGGCTGCCGATGAGCAGTTCCAAACAGGGCCGCACCCGCTCCGGCAAAAAAACGCAGGGCGCGTGGTGCCGGTAGAGACGTTCGGCGGGCAACTGCACTGCGCCAGTGAAGAAATCATAGCGGTAGGTTTTGCCGATTGCAGAAAAGCGGGCGTGAAAATCCGGCGGCACTTCGCGGCTCTCCAAAATACGCACCGCCTTAGGCAGCATGGAGTTCAGTGCCCGCTGAAAGGCCGCCGCAGGCATGGCCGCGTGCGTGTGGAAGTTGGCGGTCATAGCCTCAGCATGAACTCCGGCGTCGGTGCGGCCCGCGCCTTGCACCTCAATCGGCCCCTTAGTGATGCGGGCCAGCGCGTCCTCCAGCAGCCCTTGAATGGTCGGCCCGTTCTCCTGCTTCTGCCAGCCGCAAAAGTTCGTGCCGTCGTAGGCGATGCGCAGGCGGATGTTCCGTTGGGTCATGGAAATGAGTTGGGCCACTAACATCTATTCTCTTCCATACACATACAAATACGCCGGGCGGACGAGCAGCGCGTTCAGCCTGATCAAATCATCGTCTGCCAGGGCAAAGCAGCCTTCGCTGCGGCCCAGCCGGAAGCCGCTTTGCCAATTCAGCAGCATGGATGTGACAGACACATAGGGCGCGGCGTGCAGCACAATGCCCCTGATCAACGCCTTGTCGTTTTTGCCCGGCTCAATGCCGACGAGCCGCAAGGACAGGCCATGCTTGCCGTTGAAGGCTTCTCCCACCTGAAACAGCCCTAAAGACGACTGCAACGAGCCTTCTTGGTTCGAGAAGGAGTCAGGCAGCACGGCCCCGGAGTTCTTCCCATGCGTGACCTTGGCATACAGCTCAGTCTTGCCGGTCGCAAGGCTCATCACCGCCAGCCTTCGCGTCTGGGAAGGCTGGGAGTAATCCACAATGATCAGTGTGCCTTGCGCAGGCTGCCCTCCTATTGAGCTGCGCACAGCAGCCACCGCCTGATGGATGGCTGCCTCGCTGACAAACGGCATTTCAAGATACGTCCAAACAGCGGCGGCGCAGGCGGTGAGCAAGAGAGAGAACGGCATAGGTTTGTGCAATGTGTTGATGCGACATGCAATCATCCTGAACAGGCAGGATACGAAGCGCGGCCCTGCTTGTCAAGAGAAGAGGGTGTTTGGAGGATTCTGCGTGGGCAAATGATAAAGTCATTTGCCAGCCTACCTGCTCCAAAATATCCGCCATCCTGCCGTGAAAGCTGCTCCCATGTTATGGCTCTTGAACAGCTTGATCTATACTTTTGAGCAGTAGTCTGCCCAACATCGTAATGTCATATCCTTCAGATTTAATTATCCCTGTTTCCTGATCAAACTCAGGAAGAGTGCCCAATCTTGATCTTCTGAATCTTGCTTTGAGCAATCCAAGACTAATCAAATGCAATCCATGTGCTTTGTGTATCGTTTCTTTGTTTATTTTTTCTTGATTTGTTTCTCCGGCAAGTAATACTGGTAACACAAGTGAATCCTTATGTGTTTTCCAGAAGTCATGATATCCTTCTTGATGCGAATATATTGATTGAGATATTAGGATCAGTATCTCTATATCATTCAGTTCGCCAAGAATAGACATCAACCGCTTGCATTCGATATACTTCAGTTCATCATCTGTCAAGCTGTTCTTCAGCAGAGAAGCTATGTAATCCTTTCGTTCCTCTGACAATGCTCTCGCTGCCTGCAGAAACCATCCTCCATCAAATCAACATATTCTGGAGTGACTATCCGTTGTTTCACCTTCTCTTGGTCGTTCTCCAATATCTTTGCTTCTAACCCAAGTTGTGACCTATAACATTGTTTTTTCAATACCGTAAGCCAAGATAAAAAGAAAAACCTTCAATTCAAAACCATGCGAGGTGACAGCATGAATATGTGCTGGAAATCTTTGGGT
>NZ_JBLWEN010000024.1:0-26514 GCF_048287415.1 Candidatus Electronema sp. JM | reverse complement strand
TGCTGTAATTTCAAGTTCCATGTCTTCCTCTGTGTGCGGTTATATTCGTGCTGGACAGCAGAAATATAACACATGCGGGGAAGCATGGATTTTTCAAGATTTATAGGTCACAACTTGGGTCTTATATTCTTCTTTATTTCTTCCAGCATGACACTGAAAATGTCACGTTGGACACCGATTGCTCTTTTGAAATCTGCATCGCTGAGGACACACACGTTTTCGTTTTTCATAGTTGTTTATTATCAAATAATTACGACTTATGCAAGAGGTCTAGGCTGCAGAACTGGTGCGTGGCGTGCATGATCCACATCCCAGCCCCGGATGCTGATGCCGTGCGTGGTGTCCTCGTCTTTGTCGAATGGCTGGCCGAGGAGCTGTTTGACGAGCGAGGTCTTGCCTGCCGCGCCATCACCAACGAGGAGGACTTTTACTTGGTTGAGGGCGGACTCACCGGCTTGGAGATTGGCGAAATACTCCCTGATGGCATCAATCCCCTGCATGAATCATCCTCAAGGGTACCCTGCAATCGCATACATGCTTGGCGCAGTCATTCAGCGCAGAGGCAGTTCAGCGGCTGAAGGTCAGCTTGCAGACCAACGGGTACATCTTGCAGGCCACGCAAAAACGGAAGGCGGCTTCGAGGAAGGCGCAGACAGCGAACATCAGGCCGATAATCAGGGCAGCGGCGGTCAGCTTAAGGAGCCACGCGGCGATGAGGCAGCAGGAAAAAGCAAAACCGATGCGGGCGGCGAAAATTTTCGGCGCGGCATCAACTGACACGGGCTTCAGCTTGAGCAAGGCGATAATGTTTTTGCTGATTACAACGAAAAGGCTGTATTTCGGCTGCCAAAAGCCGCGAATGCAGAAATCTGCCGCCACGATCACGATAAGCCATTTCCACGGGCTGAACAGAAAAAGCAGCAGCAGCGCGACAGCCTGAGCAGCGTTGAGCCGCGCCCCGTTTTCATCAATTTTTTCAAAAGATACTGGACACATTGCATTCATGACAGACCTCAGGTGTTGATAGGAACCATAGCTGGTTTGCTGGAAAATTCTTCGTTGTGTTCATGCAGCCAGCTTGCCAACCTGCTGCAACTGCGTAACTCCTATCACCAATCAATTTGCCTGCTGCATTCCTCGACAGGGGTATGCAGCCCTTCCCTGACAGATTCTCTCATGCCGGGAATGGAGAGCAGATAGAGCGTTTCTTGCACGGCTTGCCAATCTTCTTCTGAGAGCAAAACCGCGTTGCCCTGTCTGCCGGTGATGAGCACGGGCTGATGCGAGCTGGCGGTTTCAGCAATCAGACGAGGCAGCCGCGAGCGGGCTTGTGTGGCAGTTACTGTCGGCATCATAGCACCTCCTTATCCTCTCAAGATACCTTCCTCCCTTGCAAAACGCAAGGCACCTGTCTCCCCGTCCTTGCCCTTTGCAAGACAGTCCCGTATCTTTTCCCCATAAAACCGCGCCCTGCCGACCATCCTCTTCTGGCACGGGCTTTGCTTAATCATCCCCGGAGGTGACATGACATGATCGGCATACGACAGAAGCTTATGCTGGGATTCGGCGGCCTGCTCGCAGTGCTTGCCGTGGTTGGAGCCATGACCATGACCCGCTTGGACGCGCTCGGCCAGGCGCTCAGTCTGGCGTTGACTGAGAACTACCGCAGCGTGGCCGCCTGTCAGGAGATGAAGAACGCGCTGGCGCAGATGAACGACGGCCTCTTTCTCCTGCTCAACGGGGAAGAGGCTGTGGGCGCGGCGCAAATCTCGGCGCAGGAGAGCCGCTTTGCCCGTGCCCTTGCTGTGGAGCTGGGCAACATCACCCTGCCCGGCGAAGGAGAGAAGGCGGCGCAGCTCAAAACCCTGTTTGCTCATTATGAGCAGCACATGGGGCAGCTGACCAAGGCAGGCCAGAGCAATGAGGCGCGGCTCCTCCTTTGGCTGAAGGAGATCAGGCCCTTGGCGCAGGACATCCGGGCCGTGGCGCAGGATATTCTCCTCCTCAATCAAGCGAACATGGAGGGCACGGACAGCGCAGCCCGCCGCCTTGCTACGACTGCCAGTCACCGTCTGCTGGCCGCTGTTTTGATTGCTGCCCTGATTGCCCTGCTCTACGCCTGGCTGGTGCAGCGGTGGATCCTGCGCCCCATCAGCCAGATGACCGAGCTGGCGCACGACATCCGTCAAGGCAGACTTGATCTTGTGCTTGAGGAAGGCGGAGGAGATGAGCTGGGCCGGCTGGCTGAAGCCTTCAACGCCATGACTGCTGCCCTGCGCCAGACCCGCAAGGATGAGCGGCTGACCCTGCTGCGCAGTCGGCAGGCGACTGAGGAGGTCTTCCGCGCCCTGCCGGACGCAGTGGCGGTCTTTGACCTGGCAGGCAGCGTGGAGGTGGCGACTGAGACCTCCGAGCGGCACTTTGGTCTTCGGCCCGGCGTGCGCGCCGAAGACCTGCGCTGCGACTGGCTGCCGCCCTTGCTCAGGCAGGCCTTGGCCGAGCAGCGCACCGTGGAGCGCGACCCGCTCTTGGGCTGCGTGCAGCAGTTCATTGGCGGGCGGGAATATTTCTTCCAGCCCACTGCCGCGCCAATTCCGCTCAATCCCAAGCAGGGCGAGCCGACCGGCATTGCCCTGATCCTCAAGGATGTGACCTTAGCCCACGAGCAGCAGGAGCTGAAGCGCAGCGCGGCGGCAACGGTCTCGCACCAGCTGCGCACCCCGCTGACCTCGCTGCGGATGGCGGTGCATCTCCTGCTGGAAGAGCAGGCCGGGCCGCTCACGGCGCAGCAGGCGGACTTGCTCGCCTCGGCCCGCGATGAAAGCGAACGGCTGACTGGCATCCTTGACGGCCTGATTGACATCAGCCGGATGGAGGCGGGCAAGCTGCCTCTGCATCTTCAGCCTGCCGCGCCGCGCCTGCTCGCCGAGGAGGCCTGCGCCGCCTTTGCCGCCGAAGCCAAAGACAGGGGCCTGACCCTGCGCAATGAGGTCAGCGACGAGCTGCCCGATGTGCTCGCTGACGCGGTCAAGATCGGCCAGGTCTTCGCCAATCTGCTGACCAACGCCTTCCGCTTCACCGGCGCGGGCGGCGAGGTGCGCATCCGGGCAGCAGCAGACGAGCAGCAGGCCAAGGTTGTCTTTCTGGTTGAGGACAGCGGCGCAGGCATTCCCAGCGAGACGCTCGGCCATCTCTTTGAGCAGTTCTGCCGCGCTCCGGGCCAAGACGAGCGTTCCGGCGCAGGCTTAGGCTTGGCCATCGTCAAGGAAATCGTGCAGGCGCACGGCGGGGAAGTGGGCGCAGCCAGCGAGCTTGGCCAAGGCGCGGCACTCAGATTCAGCCTGAGGATCGTGGAGAGGGAGGGGAGGAACGAAACTGGTGGGCGCCCATCAGGCATTCAGATGGGCGCCCTTGAGAATATCTGGAGGGTACCCACCAGCGTGTCTGATGGGATCCCTTCAAATTAGTTGATGGGTGCCTTTGAGGATGTCGTATGCAGCGATGGCTCATGAACCGTCCCTGCGCAACAAATCATCTCAAATCCATAGGAGAATCGTCATGAAAACCGTGCAATGGCGGCCCGAAGTCAACTCCCTCACCATGCCGCAGTCCTACTCCGTCCGCCACATCCCCAGAGAGACGGTCGGCTATGACGGGGTGGCGGCGCGGATGGTGCGCAACAATCCCGGCCTCACCGCTGTTCAGGCGGAGGCCAGCTTGCGGGCGGCAGTGCAGGCCATGCAGGATGAGCTGGCCGAGGGCAACCGGATCACCTTGGAAGACGCATTCTCCATCACCCTGTCCTTCACCGCCCGCTTGGAGAACCCGGACGACCCGCTGCCGCCGCTGGAAGACTGCCTGCAAGTGCGGGCCTTCGCTTCCCGGCCCTTTGTCGATGCGGTACGCAAGACGGTGCTGCCCGAACGCCTGCCCATGAGCGAGAAGCTGCCCCAGATCAACACCGCCGAAGACACAGTGCTCAAGCTGGCCGATGTGCTGTATGCAGGCAGCGCGCTGCGCCTGAAGGGTGCCGACCTCTTCTTTGACAGCGAGCTGTACGGCGGCGAGTGCGTCATTGCCGGAACCCGCAGCGGCAGCGCGGCGCAGACCCGCTTCGTCTCGGTGACAGACAGCGAGGTGGTTGTCCTGCCGGTGATTCCCAGCCAGCCCGACCCGTGGAACAACGAATACACGATCAGCATCAGCACCCGCTACACCGAGCACGGCACCCTGCGCACCGGCACCTACCGCCGCAAGCTGCGCACGCCCTTGCTCATCAGCAATGTGACGCATCACCCTGACGTAGGCATCCTCAGCGGCGCAGGCACCGCGCCTTTTGCCAAGATCAAGGACGGCACGGCCTCCGCTTCCCTGATGCTTCGTATTCAAGCGGCCTTAGATATTGCTGACGGCCACCTGGAGCTGTCGCTGCTGGACATGAAAGAGGGCGGCAAGAGCGGCGCGCCAGTGCGCGTCACCGCCAATGGCACCTTCACCCTGAACGGCTATGACGGCGCAAGCCTGACCAGTCTCAGTGTGGCGGTGGAGAACTTCACCGGCCTGGCCGACCTCGTCCGCAACGGCTACGCAGGCAGGCTGGTTGATGTGCTGGATGTGCGGGTGGCGTAAGGGGAGGCTGACTGGCAGGCACCCATCAAGCATTCAGATGGGGACCCACCAGAGACGTTAGTGAGCACCCACCAGTTTGGCGTAAGGGATCCCTTCAGGGCACCTTGCATAGCAGCGGAAGAATTTTTTCGCCATCACATCAAAGAGGCTCACCATGCTGTATCTCGCTGCCCTGACCCTTGTTCTCTGCATGGGCTATTTGGTCTGGGCGATCATTGCCCCTGAACGCTTTTGAAGGAGGCTGCAACTATGTCAGCACTGTTTGCCGCGCTGCTCATCGGCATGGCCGGGCTGCTGTCCTGGCCGCTGGGCAAAGCCTTGGTCTGGGCTATGCAGCCGGGCAGCTCGCCGGGACGTTTCCGCCTGCGCGCCGAGGCCGTTTTCCTGCGGGCTGCCGGGTTCCGCCACGCCGCTCCGGAGCAGGACTGGAAGGGCTATGTCCGCGCCTTGCTCGTCTTCAACGGCATCATGTTTGCCGCCGCTTATGCCGCGCTGGCCTGCCAGCATCTGCTGCCGCTTAATCCTGACGGACGCGGCCCGCTCGAAGCGCACCTGCTCTTCAACACCATCACCGCCTTCATCACCAACACCGACCTGCAACACTACAGCGGCGAGGCCAGCCTCAGCCATTTCTCCCAGCTCGCCCTGATGTGGCTGCAATTCACCTCAGCGGCAACCGGCTTGGCTGCCTTGACGGCCTTGGCCCGCGCACTGTCCGGCACGCCAAAGCTCGGCTGCTTTATGCTCGACCTGCTCCGTGCGGCCCTGCTGGTGCTCCTGCCGCTCTCGCTGCTGCTGGCCGTGCTGCTCCTCCTCTGCGGCGTGCCAATGACCTTCAGCGGCGCACTCTCTGTCAAGACCCTGGAAGGCGCGGTGCAGACCATCGCACGCGGGCCAGTCGCGGCCTTTGTCGCCATCAAGCAGATGGGCACCAACGGCGGCGGCTTCTTCGGGGCCAACTCCGCTCATCCCTTTGAGAACCCCGGCTTCATCAGCAACATGCTGGAGAGCGTGAGCATCCCGCTCCTGCCAATGGCGGCGGTCTGGATGTTCGGCCATATCACCCAGCGGATGCGGCACGCGGCAGTCATCTTCAGCGTGATGGCTGCCTTGCTGCTGGGACAAGCAGCCTTATCGCTCTGGGCGGAGAGCAAGCCTGCGCCTGCCTTGGCTGGTCTGCCGGTGCAAGTCGCCGCCAACATGGAGGGCAAGGAGCTGCGCTTCGGCCCGGCTGCCGGGCCGCTTTGGGCCGCGCTCACCACCGCCACCAGCAGCGGCTCGGTCAACTGCATGCACGACAGCCTCAACCCGCTCGCTGGCCTTGCCGCCATGATCGGCATGTGGCTGAATGTGGCCTTCGGCGGCATTGGTGTCGGGCTGATCAACATGTTCCTGTACATCATCGTCGGGGTCTTCATCTGCGGGATGATGGTCGGCCGCAGCCCGGAGTATTGCAGCCGCAAGGTGGAGACGCACGAGATGAAGCTGGCCCTGCTCGCCCTGCTGCTGCATCCCTTGCTGATCCTCGGCGGCACGGCCTTGTTTGCCGTCACAAGCTGGGGAGCAGGCACGGTGCATAATCCCGGCGCGCATGGTTTCAGCGAGATATTGTACGAGTTCAGCTCGGCGGCAGCGAACAACGGCTCAGGCTTTGAGGGCTTGGGTGACAACACCGCGCCGTGGAACATCGCTGCCGGGCTGGTGATGCTGCTTGGCCGCTACCTGCCGATCATCCTGCCGCTGGCCATCGCTGGTTCGCTCGCCAGCAAGAAACCCGTGCCGGAAACCAGCGGCACCCTGCGCACCGACACGGCCTTGTTCGGCATGATCATTCTGGGCAGCGTGGTGTTCATCGGCGCCCTGCTCTTCCTGCCAGCAGCAGTGCTGGGGCCGGTTGCGGAGCACTTGGCGACAATCAAGATGTAGGAGCAAAAAATCTTTTGCCCCTACGGGAGGAACTCATCATGAACGATACCAGTATGAAACAGCAGCGCCGGGCAGCCCGTTCAGCCTCGCTCTTTGAGAAAGGCTTGGTCAAGGGGGCTGGGCGGCAGTCGGTGCTTATGCTCAAGCCCTGGATCATGGCCCGCAATCCGGTGATGTTTGTCACCGAGATCGGCGCGGCCCTGACCACGCTGGCCTTGGCGCAAGCGCTGCTCTTCGGCGGCACGGACAAAGGCTACACCTTGGCCGTCACCATCATCCTCTGGCTGACCGTGCTCTTCGGCAACTTCGCGGAGTCTCTGGCTGAGGCGCGGGGCAAAGCCCAGGCAGATGCGCTGAAGCGGACGCGCTCCTCCAGCCCGGCCCGCACGATTGCTGCGGATGGCACCGAGCACGAGACAGGCTCCGATCAGCTGCAAGCGGGCGACGTGGTACTGGTGCTTGCTGGCGAGGTCATTCCCGGCGACGGCGAAGTGATCGAGGGAGCAGCCAGCGTGGATGAGTCAGCCATCACTGGCGAATCGGCTCCCGTCGTGCGGGAAGCGGGCGGCGACCGCTCCGGGGTCACCGGCGGCACGCGGGTGCTCTCTGACCGTCTCCGCATCCGCATCACCGCAGGCGCAGGGCAGTCCTTCCTTGACCGCATGATTGCCTTGGTCGAAGGCGCTGTGCGGCAGAAGACCCCGAACGAACTCGCCCTGACCGTCACCTTGGCCGGACTGACCCTCGCCTTTCTCATGGTCACCGGCAGTCTCTGGCCCATAGGCCGCTATTTCCACGTCAACCTTCCTATTGCCACGCTCGTTGCCCTGCTGGTCTGCCTGATCCCCACCACCATTGGCGCGCTCTTGGCGGCTATTGGCTTGGCGGGCATGGACAGGGCCTTGGCAGCCAATGTGCTCGCCAAGAGCGGCAAGGCGGTGGAGCTTGCGGGCGACATCGACACCCTGCTCTTGGACAAGACCGGCACCATCACTATGGGTGACCGGCAGGCGAGCAGTTTTCACGCCCTGCCCGGCGTGCGCCAGGAGGAGCTGGCCGAGGCGGCGGTGTTCTCCTCCTTTGGCGACCAGACCCCGGAAGGCAAGTCCATCGTCGTGCTGGGCAAGGAGCTGCTGGGCACGCACACGCCGACTGAGCCGCCGCAGGCAGCAAAGTGCTGCGCTTCTCGGCGCAGACCCGCCTCAGCGGCCTTGATCTGCCTGATGGAAGGACGTACCGCAAAGGGGCATCGGATGCCATGCTGGCGTACATCCGGCAGCTGGGCGGGGAGATTCCGCCAGCGGCGCAGGGCATGGTTGATCAGGTGGCGCGGCAGGGCAGCACGCCTATCGTTGTCGCCGCAGGAAACAGGCTGCTGGGGGTGATTGCCCTCTCCGATGTGCTCAAGCCGGGCATCCGTGACCGCTTCGAGCGGCTGCGGGCCATGGGACTGCGGGTGGTGATGGTCACGGGTGACAACCCGCTCACTGCCGCCGCCATTGCGAAAGAAGCCGGAGTGGACGACTACATTGCCGAGGCCAAGCCTGAGGACAAGCTGGCCTACATCCGCAGAGAACAGCGGCTAGGCCGCTTGATCGCCATGATGGGCGACGGCACCAATGACGCGCCCGCCTTGGCGCAGGCAGACATTGGCGTGGCCATGAACTCCGGCACGCAGGCGGCCAAGGAAGCAGGCAACATGGTGGACTTGGACAGCGACCCGACCAAGCTGATTGAGGTGATTGAGATCGGCAAGCAGCTCCTGATGACCAGAGGCGCGCTGACCACCTTCTCCATCGCCAACGATGCCGCCAAGTACTTTGCCATCATCCCGGCCATGTTCATGCTGGCAGTGCCGCAGCTGGCCGCGCTCAACATCATGCGCCTTGCCAGCCCGCAGAGCGCGATACTGTCCGCCCTGATCTTCAACGCGATCATCATTCCCCTGCTCATCCCTGTCGCCATCAAGGGAGTCAAGTACCGGCCTCTGGGCGCAGACAGCATCTTGCGGCGCAACCTGCTGGTCTATGGCTTGGGCGGGGTGATCAGCCCCTTCATCGGCATCAAGCTGATTGATCTCGGCCTGAGCCTGCTGTGAGGGAATGAGTGTGTCAGCATGCTGACACCGAGGGAGTCAGCATGCTGATACTTGAGGAGTGAGCATGCTGACACTTGAGGAGTGAGCATGCTGACTCCCTTGTTCAACCTATCCAAGGAGAGAAACTATGCACCCTGCATCGCCACGTCTTGACCTGCGCCATGACCTCTTGGCCGGGCTGCGCGCCGCTGTCTTCACCATGCTTGTCTGCGGAATCCTCTATCCGGCCTTGGTCTGGATGATCGGCCAGACTCTGACCCCGCACGCCGCCAACGGCTCAGCGCTGCGCAACGCTCAGGGAGAGATTATCGGCAGCGGGCTGATCGCCCAAGGCTTCAGCAGGCCGGAATACTTCTGGCCGCGTCCCTCGGCGGTGGACTACAACGCGGCTGGCTCCGGCGGCAGCAACTTGGCCGCAACCAGCCCGGAGCTGCGTGCCAATGCCATAGCACAAGCAGCCAAGTTCAGCGCAGATGCCAGCCATCCTCTGCCGCTCGACCTTGCTGCCGCTTCTGGCAGCGGGCTTGATCCGCACATCACGCTGGCTGCGGCGGAATATCAGGCAGAGCGGGTTGCCAAGGCCAGGAACATGCCGCTTGGCAAGGCGCTTGCGCTCCTCAAAGAACAACAGCGCGGCGGACTGATCAACGTCCTTGCCGCCAACCTTGCTCTGGATGCGCTGGGACAATGAGCAGCGAGCGGGCAGATCAGTTCCTCAGCCTGATCAAGCGGGCGCAGCGCGGGCGGCTGAAGATATACCTGGGCTATGCGGCGGGCGTGGGCAAGACCTGCCAGATGCTCCTTGAAGGCCACCGCCTGCGCGAGGACGGCATTGACGTGGTCATCGGCATGGTGGAGACGCATGGCCGGGCAGAGACCGAGGCCCTGACCGGCGGGCTGGAGCTGCTGCCGCGCCGCACGGTCAGCTACCGGGGCATCAGCATCGGCGAGATGGACGTGGACGCGCTGCTTGTCCGCAAGCCTGCTGTCGCCTTGGTGGATGAGCTGGCCGCACACCAACGCCCCGGACAGCCGTCACGGCAAGCGTTGGCAGGATGTGGAGGCCCTGCTGGCTGCGGGCATCCATGTCATCTCCACGCTCAACGTCCAGCATCTGGAGAGCCTCTACGAGACCGTGGAGCGGGCTACTGGAGTGAAGGTGCACGAGCGCATCCCTGACCGCGTGGTGGCTGAGGCGGATCAGCTCGTCAATGTGGACATCACGGTGGAAGACCTGCGCCGCCGCCTGAGCGAGGGCAAGGTGTACACGGGTGAGAAGGTGGAGACGGCACTCTCGCACTTCTTCCGGCCAGCCAACTTGGAGCAGCTGCGCGAGCTGGCTGCCCAGCTCGATGCCCGGCGGCGCGATGACCCGCAGCAGGCTGAGGAGAGCGCGTCCAGCCCGGATCAGGTCATGGTCTGCCTCAGCTCGAAGGGGCCGAACAGCCGCGCTTTGCTCCGCTATGGCTCGCGGCTGGCCGGGCGGCTGAACCGCAACTGGTACGCGGTCTATGTGCAGACGGCCAAGGAGCGGCCCGCCCTGATTGACGCGGCCACGCAGCGGCAGCTGGCCAACACCCTGACGCTTGCCCAGCAGCTCGGCGCAACCGTGTTCACCTGCAAGGGCGAGGATGTGGCGCAGGCCATCCTTCACTTTGCCAAGGAGTGCCGCGTCGGCCACTTGGTGATTGGCAGCCCGGCAGGGAGAGCAGCAGGCCTCCTGCCAATAACACGCCGCATGACATGCGCATGATGTTCTCCTGCTCATGCGCATGATGCCTGCTCACTCATGAGCATGACCTTCACGCTGTCATGAGCATGAGTGTCACGCTGTCATGGCCATGAAGAGGACAAGGCTGCAATTACCTGCCGGGCTGCGGCGCAGGAAGGAGCAGGGAAATATTGCCTTGACTGTCCAGCTTCTTTCCAGTATTCGTTAAATCATGTCGGCAGAACTGTCCACCGCATGTTTCATATCTTTTCATCTCACCCTGCAAGGAGCATGACATGGCTGCAATCAAGAATCCGACGCTCATCGTCGAGCCGCACAGCGGTCTGACTGTGAAAGTCACCGTCAAATACACCCTCTTCCAGTTTCCTCTTGAGTATTGGGCAAAGACTCTGTATCAGGAGGACATTAGTCTGTTCGGCGATGACAACCTGTATGAGGACAATCCCATGTTCGTGGAGGTGATCATTCCAGACGAGGTGATTGATGTCTTCCCGACTGTGCGTCCGATCTCCAATCCGCACCAGCCTCTGCCGCCTGTCTTCCAATTTGAGCGGACAAGAGTCAAGATCGTTTCTAAGGAGGCGATGAATGAGGATCCGGGGCTATTGAAAAGCAACCCGCCGATTCGCTTGCGGGATGAGGTCTATGCCATCATCACCTTGCGGACTGTCGCCAATCCGGTGACATGGCCGCCCATTCCTCAAGTGGTGCGGGCGCGGACCAACACGGTCACAGGCATCTGGGGATAGCCGCAGCCTTCAGCGGCACAATGCGGCAAAGGGGCTGCCTGCAACAGGCAGCCCCTTTTTATTTGTCCAACTCTCCCTCCGCCAGCGCATCGAACGATTGAAGAGCAGCTTGTCTTTGGCAAAGGCTGTGTTGCTTGCTATACTAAATCCTGACCTGAAGAGCATCGGCCAGCCGGTGGATTTAGCGGTGATCACACTGTGCCGGGGATCATCTCGGCAGGATTCGGCGAGGTGGGGCCGCAGGGGCTGTGGAGAACACCCGCCGCTACGGCCTGCGTTTTGTCGGGCCTGAACTGCATTTTTAATATTATATCATTTTTTAGGTAAAAATATTTAAGATGTCATATTTATCTTGTAATTTTAATATATTATATGAATTAAAAAAGAAAGATAAAAAATCTTTAGAAGAAATTCTATTTTTTATTGAATGGTGTAAATTACATAAAATTGACATTTATTTATGTGGATCTTCTGTTTGTGGAGATATTTCCCCGTCAAGTGATTTTGATTTAATAATCATTGTTGATATTAAAAATAATAATATTAAAAATAATTTTCTTCCAAATTATTTTGATAATTCATATTGGAATTTTTTTATTAAAAAATATTATGATAGCGAAATAGATATATTTGCAACACATCATATTATTAGTGATAGAATAAAATTAGAGTTGTATCCTGTAGATATTTTTAAAAAAATTTTAGAATTTCAAAAAATTACAATAAGACGTGTAAGAAGAGGGCCTTTACGCGAAAAAAATATAATTTTAAACAGTATAGATGGAGAGAGGATGATTGATGTTATATATCCATTTCCAGTTACTCAAAAAGGGATATTTTCTAAAACTGAAAATATAATTATATTAAACAAGAGAATATTTATAGGTATACATATTGAAAAAATATTATGTTCTAAACATTTACTTTTGTCACAACAGAACAATATATACATTACTGAAGCCTGGAAAAATCTTAAGTGTTTAATGTCAAAAATAAAACCGTTGCCATATTGTGGAAAATTGGAAGAGATTTTTTTGTTTCATCAAAGCTAACAGCTTATGAAAAAAATCTAATCCGAAGAAGACTAACAGACTAACATTGGATATTATGAATATAGATATTGTCAATATTGGAAGAATAATAATTAAAAATTTACAATTTAATATTCATTCTTATAAGAATGAAGCTGGATATGCTATAAAAAATATCGATATTTATTTATCAAATGACCAAGCAAAAAAATATATAGAAGAACTCAATAAAATAAGAAAAAATGATAGATTTTTATCTTTTGCAGCTTCAACTGCATTAAGCCTTTTTGATTTTAAAAATGTAGATAAAATGATTACAGCTAGTTTTTTTTCTTTACATGGACAGCTTGCAATTAATTTAAATTTTGCCGAAGAATCCTTATTTTTTTCAAAAAAATCTGTTAAATTAATAGAAAATAATCCAAGTGATATTTTAATCAATTCATATTCTCAAATAGCAACCGCATCCCGTAATCTATCAAAATTTTCTGATGCCGTGCTAAATTATAAAAAAGCGAAAGAAATAGCAGATTTTATTAATAGAGAAGACTTGTCCGCTTGGCAAATTTTTAGATTAGGAAAAATGTACGTCAATTATTTGCATCAACCATCAAGAAGTTTAGAATATCTAGAAAAGGCTAAAAGTATTTTTTCAAAAATAGACTCATACTTCGGAAAAAAAGGAGTTTCATCATCTATCGATGAAATTGGAGATTTGTATAGGCAGCATACTTCAAATATTGAAAGAGCTGTTGATTTTTACAAAAAAGCAAAAGAAATCAACCAAGAAATAAGTTATCATGCTGGAATAGCAAGAAATATAGCACATTTAGGGTTGTGCGAGGAAATCAAGGGAAATATTGATGCAGCTGAGGAGCTGCTGGAAGAATCTATCTATTTGCTCAGAAATATTAAGCATCAAGATAGAGGGTTGGCAATTAGACTTGGTCAGCTATCAAGAATATTGCTAAAGAAAAATGATATAGAAAATGCAGAAAAATATATAAATGAATCGATAATTATTAGCGAGTACTACAATGACGTAAAAAGTATTGCATCACATAAAATATGTTTGGGTCAACTTTACAGAAAGAAAAAAGATATAAACTTGCAAAGAAATATTTCAACGAATCTATCGATATAAGTGAAAAGTATAATTTTAATCGTATACAAATGGAAGCATATAAAAATTTATCTGATGTAATTTCTTGTGATCTTGAAAATTATAATCTTGCAAAGGATGTTGTTCTTGAGGAAATTAAAGTGAGAAAAAAATCTTGGGATTTAATTGCTAATGGCAGCTTAGATCTTGAGAAAGTTGAAAATAAATCAGAGATTGCTGTTATGTATAAGAGTTTATTTGAAAAATTACTTGAAGATTCTCATAGTGATTTCGATAAAGCTCTATTCGCTATCAGGAGTGCGTACAATGTCGCTCAAGAAGAAAGAAAACAAAAAATAGATAATACATTTAAATTATTTCAACTTAGTGCCTTAATGGCAGAAGTTGAACATGATTCAGCTAATTTATTAAATAATATTGCCGCTAGCATGTCTTCTTTGTTAAAAGATAAAACATTATCCGATGATAATGTAAGAAAGATAAAAACAATAAAAGAGAAAAGTTTAATAGGAATAGAATCATTAAGAGTATATGTGCAAAAAATTTTAAATACGAAATCAGAATCTGGAGAAAATTTTAAATTAAACGAGATTCTCCCGCCAATTCTTGAATGGATTGCGGGTGAATATAAAAATAAAAATATAGAATTAATCATTCCTCTCCAAGATGAAATTCCTAATGTATTAACAAGGGTTGATGATATAATAATGAGAATGCTATTATTGAATATTATAAATAATGCTTACGAAGCTGTAGATTTATCAAAAAGACATAGTTTTGTAAGAATAGATATTTTTCAAAACAATGACTACGTATTAATACGTATAACTGACAATGGAGTTGGAATTGAAAATTATAACATTGGAAAAATTTCCAATATTGGTGTAACTACAAAGAAAAATAATCTTGGTCTTGGAATGCCAACTGTAAGATATTTAATTGAGTCATTAGGAGGAAAAATTGATATTTATTCTGAGGTTGACGAAGGGACAGATGTTACTTTGTTTTTTCCTATTAGCTAATAATTTAAAATGTATAATTTTCTTTTGATCGAAGATGAGGATATGTTTGCAGATAACCTGATTTCTGATTTAGCAGAATTAGGTGCAACTGTAAAACGGGCATCATGCGGACAGGAAGGGATGGAGTTTATAAAATCAAATATTTACGATGGAATAATATTAGATTTACGACTTGGGGAACGTCCTGACATGCAGGGTCTTCAAATATTAGAATGGATAACGAAAAATAAAAAAAATATGGCTGTAATTGTTGTAACTGGACACCAGAAGCTTGCATACAGAGCATTAGACGTAGGCGTTGATGGATTATTCCTTAAGCCTGTTGATTCTCAACATGTTCTTAAATCTCTTATGCAGGCGGTCGAATTGCGAATGTTAAAAAAGGAAAATACAAGGTTAAAGAGACAGTTGAAATTTATTGTTTCATTAAAAATGAATTTAATCTTACAAATAGTTATATTATTTTTAATTTTTATATGGAGAATATATCTTCCGAAGGATAATATAGGAATATTTATATACTTGGCAATATCTATAATACTTCTTCTCGGCGGAAACCGTATTTCACGAATGGTTTTAAGTTTTTTAGGTCAAAAATTTGAAATAGATGCCGTGTCACACTTAAAAGAGCAAAGTAAACAGTGAATTATTTATTTTCTCTTCCTCAGCAATAAATTTTCCTCGCCTCCCCTCTTCCAAGGAGCCTCTCATGGGCAAGCATTATTTGAATAAACTGTTTGAGCCGCGCTCGGTCGCGGTGTTTGGGGCCAGCGACCGCGAAGGCGCGGTGGGCAACTTAGTGTTTAAGAACATGATCGAGGGCGGCTTCAAGGGCGAGGTCTTCCCGATCAACCCGAAGCGCGAGGAGGTGCAGGGACGAAAAGCCTATCCTGACCTGAAGAGCATCGGCCATCCGGTGGATTTAGCGGTGATCACCACGCCCGCTGTCACGGTGCCGGGAATCATCGAAGCCTGCGGCAAGCACGGCATCCGCTCGGCGGTGATCATCTCAGCAGGATTCCGCGAGGTGGGGCCGCAGGGGCTGAAGCTGGAGCAGGCGGTTTTGGAGAACGCCCGCCGCTACGGACTGCGCTTTGTCGGGCCGAACTGCCTCGGCATCATGCGGCCGGACACCGGCCTGAACTGCACCTTCAACAAAGGCGGGGCGGCACCAGGCAACATCGCTCTGGTCTCCCAGTCCGGCGCGCTCTGCACCGCTATTCTGGACTGGGCCGCCGCCAACAAAATCGGCTTCTCCGCCGTAGTTTCCACCGGCATCTCCGCTGACATTGACTTCGGCGACGTGCTCGACTATCTCGTCAGCGACCCGAAGACGAAAAGCATCCTCCTCTATATCGAGGGCATCCACAACGCCCTGTCCTTCATGAGCGGCCTGCGGGCGGCGGCACGCTTCAAGCCGGTGATCGCCTTGAAAGTGGGGCGGCACGCCAGCGGCTCCAAGGCGGCCATGTCCCACACCGGGGCGCTTGTGGGCGCGGACGATGTCTTCGAGAGCGCGCTGCGGCGGGCCGGCGTGCTGCGGGGACTGCGCATCGCCAATCTCTTCTCCGCCGCCTCCACCCTGACCTTTCCCATCAAAGCGAGCGGAGAACGGCTGGCGATTGTCACCAACGGCGGCGGACCAGGGGTGATGGCCACAGACCGGGCGGCTGATCTCGACCTGCCGCTGGCCGAACTGTCGAAAGAAACGCTGAAAAAGCTGGACTCGGTGCTGCCGCCGACGTGGTCTAAAAATAATCCGGTGGACATCATCGGCGACGCGACCCCGGAGCGTTACGCCCAAGCCGTGGCCGCCTGCATGGATGATCCCGGCGTGGACGGCTTGCTCGTCCTGCTCACGCCGCAGGCCATGACCGACCCGGCGGGTGTTGCCCAAGCCTTGGTCAACCTTGGCAAAGGCAAGGGCAAGCCCCTGCTCACCTGCTGGATGGGCGAAATTCAAGTGGCCGAGGGCCGCCGCATCCTGCGTGATGCGAACATTCCCACCTTCAACACCCCGGAAACGGCGGTGGATGCCTTTTCGTATTTGGTCAATCACAGCCGCAACCAGAAGCTGCTCTTGGAAACGCCGGAGCCGATGTCGCTGGATAAAGTCCCGGATGTGGAGGGCGCCCGGCTGATTATCGAGAGTGTGCTGGCTGAAGGCCGCAAAGTGCTCAGCGAGTCGGAATCCAAGGCCGTGCTGCGCGCCTTCCATATTCCCACCGCCAGCGCCAGCATCGTCCGCTCGCCCAACGAGGCGCTGGTGCAGGCGGAGAGCATCGGTTTCCCAGTGGCCCTGAAAATCAACTCGCCGGACATCACTCATAAGTCCGACGCGGGCGGCGTGCGCCTCGGCATCAGCAACGCCCAGGCCGCACGCAGCGCCTACAATGAGCTGGTCAACGCCGTGCGCAAAAACCGGCCAGAGGCCCGCCTTGACGGGGTGACCATCGAGCCGATGTTCCAGCGGCCCAACGGTCGCGAGCTGCTGGTCGGCTTAGTGACCGATCCGGTCTTTGGCCCGGTGATCACCTTCGGCGCGGGCGGCATTGCGGTCGAGGTGATGGGCGACCGGGCCGTGACCCTGCCGCCGCTGAACCGCCGCTTAGTGCAGGATTTGATCGCCCGGACGCGAATATCCAAGCTGCTCGGCGCGTTCCGCCACATGCCCAAGGTTGATATGGAAGCCTTGGAGCAGGTGCTGCTGCGGGTGTCGGAGATTGCCTGCGAGCTGCCGCTGGTCAAGGAATTAGATATCAACCCGCTCCTCGTGGATGAGAACGGGGCGGTGGCGGTGGATGCCCGCATTGTGGTGGATTACCACGTCCAGACCTCGGACCGCTATAGTCACATGGCCATTTACCCCTATCCCTCGCATCTTTTCACCAAACGCCAGCTGCCGAACGGCACGGACATGATCATCCGGCCCATCCGTCCTGAGGATGCCGAGCTGGAGCAGACTTTTGTCCGCAACCTCTCCGAGCAGGCGAAATATTTCCGCTTCATGCAGGCGCTGGACGAACTCAGCCCGCAGATGGTCGCCCGCTTCACCCAAATTGACTACAGCCGGGAAATGGCCCTGATCGCGGTGGTGCAGGACGCGGCAGGCAAAGAGGCGGAGATCGGCGTGGCCCGCTACAGCATCAACCCGGACGGTCGGAGCTGCGAGTTTGCCATCGTCGTGGCCGACGAGTGGCAGAGGCAGGGCATTGCCCACCTGCTGATGCAGCAGCTCGTCGCCACGGCCCGCAACCACGGCCTGCAAATTATGGAAGGCGACGTGCTGGCCAACAACCACGACATGCTCACCTTGGTCGAAAAGCTGGGTTTCGCCATCAGCTCCGGCGGCGAGGACGGCGACGTGGTGCATGTGGTGCTACGGCTCTGAGACGGACATGAGCAGGCTGGTCTGGAAACTCTGCGCTGCGTATCTGCTTGTGGCCGTTCTGGCTCTTGGCATCTGCCTGAGCGCAGCCGCGCTGCTGCTGAAGCAGACCCTTGTTGCGCAAACGCAGGAGCAGCTTGCGGCCCAGGCCGGACTGCTCCGGGCGGCGGCGGAACAGCAGGCTGGACTGAATGCCGCTGAACTGCGCAGGCTCTGCCGCACATTCAGCGGTGAGCTGGGCGTGCGGTTCACAATTATTTCCGCTGCTGGCGAGGTGCTGGCTGATTCTGAACACGACGCGTTCAGTTTCGACAATCACGCCGACCGCCCGGAAATCCGGGCCGCGCTGGCGGGCGGAACGGGCATTTCATTTCGACGCAGCCACAGCTTGGGCAAAGAACTGCTGTATGCTGCTGTGCCGCTGCGTCGGGGCGGCGCAGTCTGGGGGGCAGCGCGGGCCGCGTTGCCGGAGGACGTGCTTGAGCAGCGGCTGAACGCCCTGCGCGGCAAATTGTTTTTGGCGGCGGTGCCTGCTCTGCTGCTGGCCGCCGCCGTCAGTCTGCTGCTGGCCTTGCGGGTGAGCAGGCCGCTGGAGGAGATCGGGCAGGGTGTGCTGCGCTTCACGCAGGGCAGCTTGCGGCACCGGATTCACCTTGCCGGGCCGCCGGAAATCAGCCAGTTAGCTGAGGCCTGCAACCGGATGGCCGCCCAGCTCGACGAGCGGACGGAGAGCCTGCAAAAACAGCTTGGCCTGCTGGAATCCACCTTCCGCAGCATGAGCGAGGCAGTGATCGTCACCGACCGGGAGGGGCGCATCCTCCGCTGCAACCAGGCTGCCGGGCGGCTCTTTGGCTTTGATCCGGCAGCAGCAGGGCAGCGCGATATTCAGGAGCTTGTCCGGCTGGCCGATGTGCAGCAGTTTCTTGATAAAACCCTGAAGCAGGGCCAGACTGAAGCGGTCATCGCTGTCAGCGCAGGCCGGGAGAAAATCCTGAACGCCCACGGCTGCTTGCTCCGCGATGAGGCCAGCGCAGGTGCGCTCTTGGTTTTCCATGACATCACTCGGCTCAAGCGGCTGGAAACCATGCGCCGCGATTTTGCTGCTAATGTCTCGCATGAGCTGAAAACGCCGCTCACCGCCATCAGCGGTTTTGTTGAAACCCTGCGCGACGGTGCGCTGCACGAGCCGGACGCGGAGCGTTTTTTGGAGATTATCGCCCGAAATGTCATAAGGCTGCGGGCGATTATTGATGACCTGCTCACGCTGGCCAAGCTGGAGCAGGAAGAGGAGCACAGTCAGATTGCCTTGACAAAACAGGCCGTCCTGCCGGTTTTGAACAATGCGGCGGCATTGTGCGCCATTGCGGCGGCGGCAAAAAACATCCGGCTGGAAGTGCTTTGTCCGGCAGAACTTCAGGCCCAACTCAATGCCGCGCTGCTGGAGCAGGCTGTGGTCAATTTGCTCGACAATGCGGTGAAATACAGCCGCCCCGACAGCACGGTGCTGCTGCGGGCGGAACAGCAGGAAGGCGGTGTGGTGATTGCGGTGCAGGACTTCGGCTGCGGCATTGCCAGCGAGCATCACGCCCGCCTGTTTGAACGCTTCTACAGGGTGGATAAGGCCCGGAGCTGCAAACTGGGCGGCACTGGTTTGGGGCTGTCCATCGCCAAACACATTGCGCAGGCGCATCATGGCGCAATCAGCGTGGACAGCGCACCGGGCCGGGGCAGCGTGTTTGCGCTGCGGCTGCCGGGCTGAACACTACACGTGAAGTATTTCCCCGGAATATTCCACGATGCTGGAGCCGTCCTCCAGCTCCAGCACCAAACCGCCGCAGGGATCAAGGGCAACTGCCTTAGCGTGAAACAGCGGCTCCTTTTGCACGTCAAAACCGTATAAAACCCGGCGGCCTATGGTGTCGCTCAACTGCCGCCACGCATTGAGCAATAAGGACTCCCGCCCATCCTCGCAGCTCTGGCCTTCGCGCAAAGCCAGCGCCTCATCATAATGCAGCAGGCCAATCGCCCAGCTCAATTCAGCCAGCAGCTGGCCTGTCAGCTCGCGCAGATCAAGCGCATACCCCAGCTCTCCGGCCATGCTGGCCGCGCTGGCTTGCAGCTCGGCAGGAAAATCCTGGTTGTTGGCGTTGAGGCCGATGCCGATGCAATGCCAGCGGTCTTTGTTGGGCCGAAAAATGGTGGAGCAGAGCACGCCCGCGATTTTCCGCCCGTTCACCAGCACGTCGTTGACCCATTTCAGGCGGGCATCAAGGCCGTGGAGCCTGACTGTGCGGCAGCAGGCCAGCCCGGCGGCGAAGGGCAGCAGGCGGCTGAACTCCGGCACAAGCACATCCGGCCAAGCGGCGGTGAGCCATATCCCGCTAGGCGGGGCGTGCCAATGCCGCTCAAAGCGGCCCAGCGACTGACTGAGGCTGTCAGCAAGCACGACCGTGCCTGCGGGCAGTGTGCCGCCGTTCGTTTCTGCCGCGTCCATGAGCTGCTGGAGACGGCTCAGGCAACGGTCAAGCTGCTGGTGCTGCTCGACCACCGCGCCCATCGGCGCACCCCAAGCAAGAATCTTCGCCGTTTCTTCAGCCGGAAAAGCGGACTGCCGCTCCAGCGCGGCTAAATGGAGCCGCCGCTGCCGCAACACTTCATGTTCCTGCAACGTCATCCTGAAACTCACCTGTGAAGCAGCAGTTTGAGTAGGGGCGAAAAATTTTTCGCCCCTACTGCATCGCGCACATGCTTGCAAAAGGTTTCGTAAATTTTGCTCATGATCACTCCGCCGCAGTGTTTTTGACGGGTTCTTCAGCATGACTGAAGATTTTCCAGAAATAGCATATCCCGCCGATCAGTGAATAGCTGACTGCGACCGCAAAAAAAAGCAAGGCCAGCGAACGGGTTTGCAGCTCGGTCATGCCGGTCCAGCCGAAGAAGAAGACATAGCCGACATCGCGCAGGCCGAGGCCAAAAATGGAGATTGGCAGGGCTTCCAGCAAGGTGATCAGCGGCACAAAGGCGCTGAAGTAAAAAAACGGCACCTGCGCATGAAGTGACAAGGCCAGCAGCCAGACGATCACAATCACCGAAAGCTGAAAGGCGAAGGATATCGCCATCACTTGGGCCAGCAGTTTGCGGCTGGCTCCATAGGCTTGAAAGGAGAGAAAGAATTTTTCGGTCAAACCGGTCAGGAGCGGGAAGCGGTCGAGCCGGGTGAGGGCAAGGAAGAAACGCACGGGCTTCTCTTTGGCTAATGCGGCGAGCACCGCCAGCATCAGGAGCAGAATGACCAGCGGAATGAGGAAAAAGAGCAAGTTGTCAAACTGCCGCGCCACGAGCACCGAAGAAAGCAGACTGAGCGTCACCAAGGCAATGAAGCCGGAAAATCGGTCGGCGAACACCGAGGCGGCGGAGCGCACTCCGCTTTTGCTTTTCTTGGCGATGTCGTAAATCCGGTACGAGTCGCCGCCGATGTTTGAGGGCAGGAAGAGGTTGTAAAAACTGCCGATCAAGTAGGTGGCGGTCAGAGTTCGCAAGGGAATGTCCACGCCGTCGGCAAGCAGAAAAAGCCGCCATTTCAATGCGCTGGCCGCAGTGTTGAACAAGAGCAGCACCACAATCAGCGGCAGAAAACGAAGATCCAAGGAGGCCAGCAGGCCGCGCATGTCCTGCATCGGAATTTTCCGGTAGAGCCAAAACATCAGCGTGCCGCTGAAAAGCATTTTACCTGCCAGCAGCAGCCATTTTTTTGTTGTCGCGCTCATGCCTGCGGCCTCGCTGTCCGCATGTTGATGACCTTCGCAGGCACACCAGCGGAAATGGTGTATGGCGCGACGGACTTGGTCAGCACTGCGCCTGCCCCGGCCACGCTGCCCCGGCCCATCGTCACGCCGCCCAGCACGGTGACTTTGCCGCCCAGCCAAACATCGGCTTCCAGCCGCACACCGCCGTCAACGCGGTTGCCCTGTTCGCGGATGGGAATGTCCAAGCGGTCAAGATGATAGCTGCCGCCGCCAATGACAAAGCACTGCTGGCCGAAAATACAGTCTGGGCCGATCTCCACCGGACAGCCGATGCAGGATTGGATAATGGTTTGTGAATTGAAGCCGCAGTTATCGCCGACCCTGATCATGCCATTTTTACTGGAAAGCATGACATGGTTAGAAAGGGTGACGTTGTCGCCAAGTGCAATGGAGACTTCCGCGCTCTCATGCCTGCCGTCGAGAATGCAGCCTTCGCTGATGACCACCGCGTTGCCAAGACGGATTTTGCTAGGATGACGCAAGGTGATGCCGGGCGCGAAGAGGCAGCCCTTGCCGCATTTGGCGAACAGGCGCGGCCAAAAAATCTGCCGAAGCAGCATCCCGATAGCTCCGGGCAGCGGCCCCAGCATCATGCACCATTCGTAATAAAGCAGCGCGGCCAAAGAACGGCTGCCGACCATCACGTCCTGATATTTGGCGAGCGACGAACCTTTGCCCGTCACGGCCTGGTGGGTTTTTTGCATAGTGCTTCAAAGTGAGCAGGGGCGAAAAATTTTTCGCCCCTTGCATTATGAGATTGGGATGGGCTGGCATAGCTTATCCCGACGGAAGGAGAGTCGGATGCCGTTTCGCCCCTTGGGCCAAAGAGTCCGCGATGTGAATAACACACCGGCCTCTCCAGTTTTTTCCTGCTGTCAATGGCCCGGCCCGCCGGAAGCTATCATTCGCAAGGTTAAAATTGAAATAAGGGTTAAGGCTGATGAAATCTAAATTTCAGAACTCATATAACACTCCTGATCCGCAGAACAATCTGTTTCTCAAAGGATGAAAAAATCTATGACAACGTCAGCGGCTTGTATATCAACAAATATGGTAGTGGGTAAAATCCGTTGACAGCAAGCGATAACTATCTGTTATCAAAGAAACAGGCCGTACCTTTCAACTGGTTTAGCCCACCACCACAAATATTACTTTGAGAATCGACGATACTCAGAAAACGCCTGATCAACGGATTTAACCCGCTGCCCTCTGGAAGTATCATCTTTCGCAGCAATCTCAGCCGCCAACGCCAACGCCTCTGCCCGGTTGCTGATGGTATGCTCCATCTGCGCCTCTTCAATAGCTTCCAAAATGGTGCGGAAAAGCGGGCCGGGAACAAGATGCAGCTCTGTGATCAGATCGTTGCCTGTGATCAAAGGCGGAGCGGCTTGCACCGGCGCGACGTGCTCCTGTTCAATTCGCTGCAATTGCGCGAAAAGGCCGGAAACTTCTTCCTCAATCGCCTTCGGGCTGTCCTCGCCCTTGCCAGCCAAAGCATCAGCCATCGCCAGCAGGAAAAGACCGGGCAACTGGCCGCCCGCATCGCGGATAAGACGCAGGCAGGCCCGCAGCGTCAGCTTGCCTTTGCGCTGATTGTTGGCGAGAAAGAAAGGCCGCATGTGCCCGGCGATCAGGCGTGCCGTGGCTTCGGTGTCCTCCCGCGAACGCCGCAGCCGCCGCGAAAAGGCGGTGAAGAGGTCTGCGCCGCGCAGGTCGTGATTGTAAAAGGTGATCCGCCCGCCCTGCGCATCTTCTTTCGTGCCGAAGCAGACCGGCTTACCAATGTCGTGCAGGAAGGCCGCCCATTTCACCTGCACCAGCCGTTTAGGATGTTCGTCCAAATACGCCGCCAGAGCCGCGCCGCCTTCTGCAAAATAACTAGGCAAATCAGCCAGAACCAGCTCAATCTGGCGCAGAGCCTCCAAGCAGTGCTCGAAGACATCAAGATGATGGCTGGCAGGCTGGGACATCCCCACACCGGCCCGCAATTCCGGCAGTATTTCCCAGAGCAGGCCGCAGTCGCGCAGGCCAAGAACAGCGGTGTGCGCCTGATTCGTGGCCATGATTGCGTCCAGCTCATAGGCGATGCGCTCTTTTGCCACTTTGCTGATCAGCGGGCTGTGCTGCCGTACCTGATCCAGCGTTTCTGGCTCAATCGCAAAGCCCAGCTTGGCAGCAAAACGGAAGACCCGCAGCAGGCGCAACGGATCATCAAGCAAATTTTGCTCTGAAATAGCACAGATGCGCTGCTCGGCAAGATCGTTCAGGCCGCCGGTCGGATCAAGCACGGGAAGCGCGGCGCGGCTGCGGTCATACAAAAATTCATGCAGCGGCGCGGCCAAGGCGTTGACGGTCAGATCGCGGCGGCGCAGATCGTCTTCAATGCAAGTGGTGCCTTGCCGGAAGCCGGAGAAATCAAGCACCGCGCCCTGCGGCGTGACAATGCGGAAGGTTCCCTCTTCCCGGCCCAGCTCGACGCAGGCCCCGCCGGTGAGCTGTCGCAGCTGCTCGGCCCAGCGTTTCGGCTGGCTTGAGACGGTCAAATCCAAATCGCCGGGCTGCTTGCCAAGAAGCAAGTCGCGCACCGTGCCGCCGACCAGATAGATTTCTCCGCCCAGCTCGCGCTGCATAGCGGCTAATTTGTCTAACAGGCCAGCAGTGAAAAGAAGTTCGGCATTTTTTACGGCAAGATCAGTCATCGCATTCGGTGGGTGTGTGGCAGCTCGTCAAGATTGGTGACGCAAACATTTAAATCACGCAAGATGCCATCTTCGATGCTGTAAATCCAACCATGCACGGCCAGTTCCTGCCCATTTTTCCAGGCATTCTGGACAATAGTCGTATGACAGACATTGGCGACCTGCTCAACGACATTCAATTCGCAGAGCAGGTCAAACCTTGCTGACTTGTCTGGCAACGCATCAATTTTCTGCTGATGATAGCGGTAGATATCTTTGATATTCAGCAGCCAATTGTCAATAAGGCCGTTCTCTTTATTCTCCATGGCTGCTCTGATGCCGCCGCAGCCGTAATGGCCGCAGACAATAATATGCTTCACCTTCAGCACGTCAACGGCATATTGAATGACAGAAAGGCAGTTCAAATCTGTATGCACAACCAGGTTGGCAATATTCCGATGCACAAAGATTTCTCCTGGCAGCAGATCGGTGATTTGATTGGCAGGAACCCGGCTGTCCGCGCAGCCGATCCAGAGATATTCCGGATTCTGCTGTTTCGCCAGTTTTAAAAAAAAATCCGGCTGCTGCTCTTTGACTTTTGCCGCCCAGGTTCTGTTTTGCTCAAAAAGACGTTTCAGCACACGCATGGTTGTCCGCCTCCGCTGGTTTTTTTAGATGAATTACCATTCTGCGCAACACATGTCAATTCAACAAAAGCATTTCGCAGCTCCGTCCGGCGCAGCGAGGCTTGTTTTCTGGGCGGCGATAGTGTACAGTTTGCGAGGCAGTGCCTTCTGACTGTGCGAAGGAAAACAGGCAGATATTGCGCTGCGCCATAGAGTAACGCAGCCGTGCCCAGATGCGGGGCAAACTGCTTCACTGCAAGGAGAAGACGATGCAACTCGCAAAAAGCGGCAGAACAGCGCTGCGATTCAGCTTGGGCCTGCCGGTCGCCGCCATGCTTTGCGCCGCGCCGCAGGCTCAGGCAGTGTCCCTTGGCAAATCCTATCTGCCCAGCCAGCTTGACCTCTCTCTGGGCATGGAGGCGATGAGCGGCGACACGCAGTACGAGGTCGGCGGCAGCGCGGTCACTGCCGATGGCAGCAGAATCAATGCGCTTTCGCCGACCAGCAGGCTGGAATGGCCGCTGGATGTCTGGCTGACCCGTGTGGATGCCGGTCTGACCTTCAGCCCGGAGTGGCATGTCAATGTTTCGCTGAAAACCAATCTCGGCGAGCCGGACAATTCAATCATTGACCGTGACTGGCTGACGGTGCCGGGCCGCTTGGATTTGTATTCTGAAAGCAAGGTCTCCTCATTCGACGCGCTGCTGCTTGATATTGATCTGGAATGGACGTTCTGGCAGCAGGGTTTATGGAGCCTGTACGCAGGCGCAGGCTGGCAGCATCAGAAGTTTCAATACACCGGCTCATCCCTGATGCAATATTCGCCGTCCGGCCTGTCTGGCTGGGATTTCAATTCCAGCGGCAGAGTTTCGGCAACATATGAGCTGACCTATTCTATGCCGTATCTGCTGCTTGGCTCTGAATATCAGCTCACGCCCCAGCTCCGGCTGAACGGCAGCATCGCCGCCGCGCCCCTGCTTGGCGCAGAGGATGAGACGATCCTGCCGCTGCGGAATAAAACCGCTACCGGCGATATGGACGGCGGAGCGTGGATGCTGGATATTTCCGGCAGCTATTGGTTCAATCCGTGGTGGCACCTGAAAGCCGGGCTGCGGCAGGCTTGGCTCAAGGCTGACGGCGAGCAGCATCAGACTGAAGGCGGCCAGCCAATTGGCATGATTGATATGGAAAGCACAAGCAGCCAGACTTCCGGCTATCTGAATGTAGGTTATTCGTTCTGAGGAACTTTATGGCAAAAAAAGCGCAACGCAGCCCGGAGCAGGGCGAACAGGCGATGATTGCAGGCATCTTGGAAGGCAGCCCGGAGGCGGTCGGCGTGGCCGTGATCCGGCTGAACTGCGGCTGCCGCAAGATGGCGGCGGTGAATTTGGCGGGCGAACCGGCCAGCAAAATCATCATGTACCGCGATCAGGCCGAATCCATCTGCGCCCAGTGCAAGCAGGACAACGGCGATTACATGCGCGTGACTGAACAGTTCATTAGCTGGAACACGCCGGAGCCAGACGAAAAAACAAAGCGGACGATCAACACGAAGGTGCTGGGCGCAGCGGAGGAGTTGCCGAATTAGGGTCTGTTAACACTACTTGCCCAGTTAATAACTTTTTGTTATTTTTGGCCTATGAAAATAACACAGGAGCACTACGAAAAAATAGCCGACACATTTCCGCGTCAGAGAGGAAATGTCA